>DIVU01000301.1 GCA_002423365.1 Desulfuromonadaceae bacterium UBA6124
TGATTACAAGTCAGCTGCTCTACCTATTGAGCTACGCCAGCACAGGGGCGCATTTTTACAACAGCAAAAATCAAAATGCAAGCCCTTTTTTAAACTTTTTTCAGCGGCTGACGAAGCAGGATTTATAGTCGATCCCCCTGGGCTTGTCAACCGTTAAATTCAACGCCGTTAAATTCAAACCTTGGCATTTTCCAGAGTCTCCCGCCGACGAACTACTTCGAAAAGGGCGATCCCGGCCGCCACCGAGGCATTCAGGGAGGAGAGCGTTCCGCGCATGGGAATGCTCAGCAATCCGTCGCAATGGCGGCGCACGTTGGGACGCAGACCGCTCCCCTCGCTCCCCAGCACCAGTACCAGGTCCCCCGCCAGATCGACATTAAACAGAGGCTGGGCGCCCTCTTCCCCGGCCAGCCCGAACACCCAGCATCCCGCCTCTTTCAATTCTTCGAGGGTACGGGCGATATTGGTCACCTGACAGAGGGACAGATGGGCCAGGGCCCCGGCCGCCGCCCGGTCGACCACCGCCGTGACGGAACAGGCCCGGTCCTTGGCGGTGATGACGCCATGACAGCCGGCGGCCTCGGCGCTGCGCAGCACCGCACCGAAATTGTGGGGATCGGTCAGGCCGTCGAGCACCAGGAAAAAGGCCTTCTCCCCCGAACGCCGCCAGCGTTCCAGAAGTTCCTCCAACTCGACATAAGCGAAGGGTTCGATGCTCAGCACCAGTCCCTGGTGATAACCGTGTCCGGCCAGCCGGTCCAGATCTTTCCGCTCGCGGCGCCGCACCGGCACCTGGCGCCGCTCGGCCTCGGTCAGCACCTCGTCGATCCGGGGGGAGCGGGCATCGCGGGCGACGAAAAGCTCCAAGGGCTTGCGCCGTTCCCCCGCCAGAGCTTCGCGCACCGGGTTCAGTCCATAGACAACGTCATTCATGAACGGCCGCGCAACGCTTCTTCGATCTCGGCGAGAATGAGATCGGCGGCTTCTACCGGATCGGCGGCCGCCGAAATGGGCCGACCGATCACCAGATAATCGGCCCCGGCAGCGATCGCTTCGGCGGGCGTGGTCACCCGCTTCTGATCGTCCAGGGAAGAGAAAGCCGGACGGACCCCAGGGGTGACGATGAGGAACTCCGGCCCGCAGGCCTCGCGGATCAGACCGACCTCTTGGGGGGAGGCGACCACCCCGTCCATCCCCGCTTCCTTGGCCAGACGGGCCAGGCGCGGCACCATTTCGCGCACCGGCCGATCGATCCCCACCGCGCGCAGGGTCTCTTCGGTGGAGGAGGTGAGGATGGTCACCGCCAGCAGCAGGGGCCGCTCGGCGCTCCCCCGGGGGCAGAAGGCATCGGCCTTGGCCACCGTTTCGCGCATCATTTCCGGCCCGCCCAAGGCATGGACGTTAAACATCCGTACCCCGAGGCGACAGGCCTCGACCCCGGCCATGGCCACGGTATTGGGAATGTCGTGGTATTTGAGGTCGAGAAAGACCTCTCCCCCCTCCCCTCGGATCATGCGCACGACATCGGAACCGCAACGGGTGAAGAGCTGCTTGCCGACCTTGAAAACCCCGACCTTGTCATGGAGCAGCTTGACCCATTTTTCCGCATCCTCGAAACAATCCACATCGAGGGCGAAAATCAGTCGCTCCTTCGCCTCATTCCTCATTCCTTCCTCCCGATAAATGATTTGACCCGTTGCGTGACTTCGCGCACCCGCTGGATCAGTTCGCCCGACTCGACTTCCGGCAGTTCACGCCGGGCCACGCCACAGGCCATGTAAACCAGTTCGCTCAAAGACTCGGCCAAAAGCCGTTCTTTATCCCCCTCTTCGAGCCCGGCAAGATTGGCGAGAATGCGTCCACCGTCGACGGAACCATCGGCGCACAGATCGACATCGCGGAAGACGAAGGAAAAAGGCTGGGGCAGGTCGCGCATGAAAGCCCGGACCTCGTCGAGGAACCCGGGATGCCTGGCCAGCACCCGGCGGCTGATGGCGGTCAGGGCTCCGTTGAAGATATTCAGCAGATCCCCAAGCTCTCCCTCTAATGGCGGCGCCGGGGGCTCCTCCAGGGTGACCAGGCCCCTTTCGAGCAATTGATGCAGCAGCCGCAAGCCCTCGAACTCCCCGCCTCCGGCCTTGCGCAGCAGCTCCCGCACCGGATAGCGCCCCTGGGCGATCAGTTCCAGCAGGCGCTCGGCGGCCGGCGGCAAACCGGCCAGGGTCTTGCCGGTGAGTACCGGCAGATGGCGATCGGAGCCGATGCGGCGCATGAATAGCGCCCGTTCGTCGAAGCGCCGGAGGCCTTCCATGATGAGATTCTGGGTGCTCATGGACAGGCGTACCTGCTCATCGACTTCGGGGGTGTGGGCGACGAAAAAGAAACTCCCGCGAGGCAGGGCGAAGAGGCTGTAAATGATGGTTTCCGCCCGATAGCGGACGACCTGCCAGAGATCCTTGGCCGCCACCAATCCCTTGTCGACCAGCAGCTGCCCCGTCGGCGGCACGCCCCCCGCCAGGGTTTGCGCCCAGTGCAGGGCGGAACGCTCGAGCTTGCCCAAAGCACAGAGAATCTCGCCCAACTGTTCTTCGGGCAGGGAACTGGAGGCGGCGATGATCTCCCCCTGCAGGAAGGATAATTCCTTGACTCCGGCGGGAAAGTAAAAGGTAAGCATCCCCGACTTGCGGAACATGTTGAAAAAAGAGAGCAGATCGGCGATGGCCAACTCCCCCAGCTCGCCGGCCATGACCAGCTCTCCCTCATCGCGGTGATGGGTCAGAAGCAGATGCCGGGGGGAATAGGAGGATAGCTCCAGGGTCTTTTGCCCCAGCTGCCTGACCACGGGATGAGGCAGACTCAACCGGCCGCCGCTGTCGATGATCATCTTCGCCATGATGCCTCTTTCCGGTAGCGAGCGAGCCTTTGCTTTCAGCCCGCCAGGGCGCTGCGCACCCGCGCCGCCACCGCCTCGGCCACTTCGGCCAGGGGCAACATCTCCCGGGCGCCGCTGCGCCGCTCCTGCACTTCGAGGGCACCGTCCTTGAGCCCCCGCGCCCCGACCGTCACCCGCAGCGGAATGCCGAGCAGGTCGGCGTCTTTGAACTTGCTGCCGGGGCGCTCGTCGCGATCGTCGAGGAGCACTTCAATCCCGAGTTCCAGCAGCCGGGCATAAAGCGCCTCGGCGGCCTGGCAAACCTCCTGGTCGTTGGGATTGACCATAGTGACGATCACCTGGAAAGGGGCGATGGGCATNNCCGTAGCAGCCCATGAAGATCACCTGCTCCTGCCCCTGGGCATCGAGGAATGTGGCGCCGAGCGCCTGGGAATATTTGGTCCCGAGTTTGAAGACGTGGCCGACCTCGATCCCCCGCCAGACCTCGAGCTTGCCGGAGCAGCGGGGACAGGGATCGCCGGCGACCGCCTCGCGCAGATCGGCAAAGGTTTCGACGGTGAAATCCCGGCCGCAGGTCACGCCGGTGTAATGGGCGTCGACCTCGTTGGCGCCGGTCACGGCATCGGCCATGGCGCGCACCTCGAAATCGGCGAAAATCCGCCCTTTCAGCCCCACCGGCCCGGCGAAACCACTCGGCGCCCCGGTCACGCGGCGCACCGTCTCCTCGTCGGCCAGTTCCACCTCGTTGCAGCACAGCAGACGGCAGAGTTTGATGTCGTTAAGCTCGCGATCGCCGCGCAGCAGCACCGTGACCGTCTCGCCGCTGTCGGTGCGCAGGATCAGGGTCTTGATCAGCCGCGCCGGTTCCACTTTGAGAAAAGCGGCGACTTCCTCGATGGTCCGCTGGTTCGGCGTCGCCACTTTGCTCAACGCCTCGGTCGGCGCCGGTGCCGTGGCGCCGGCATCGCGCAATTCCGCCTTTTCGACATTGGCGGCGTATTCGCAGCTGTCGCAGGAGACGATGGCATCCTCCCCGGAATCGGCCAGCACCATGAACTCATGGGAGGAGCTTCCGCCGATGTTGCCGGTGTCGGCCTCGACGGCACGGAAGCGCAGGCCGCAGCGCTCGAAGATGCGCCGATAGGCCTGGTACATCTTGTCATAGGCGACGTCGGCACCGGCCTCGTCCACATCGAAGGAATAGGCATCCTTCATGATGAATTCACGGCCGCGCATGAGGCCGAAACGGGGACGGATCTCGTCGCGGAATTTGGACTGAATCTGGTAGAGATTCAGCGGCAGTTGCCGGTAGGAGCGCACCTCGCGGCGGACGATGTCGGTAATAACCTCCTCGTGCGTCGGTCCGAGGCAGAAATCGGCCTCCTTACGATCCTTGAAGCGCAGCAGCTCCTTGCCGTACTGCTCCCAGCGGGTCGATTCCTGCCAGAGCTCGGCGGGAACGACCATCGGCATCAGCAGCTCGATCGCCCCGGCCCGGTTCATCTCCTCGCGGATGATCTGTTCAACCTTGCGAATCGAGCGGAGCCCGAGGGGCAGATAGCTGTAAATACCGGCGGCGATCTTGCGGATCATGCCCGCGCGCATCATCAGCTGATGGCTGACCACCTCGGCATCGGCCGGGGTCTCTTTCAGGGTATTGAGGAGATATTGGGAATAGCGCATGGTCGGCACCTCTTGTCATGCAGGATTAAATCGATCGGACCGGTTGAAAGTGAGGGAAATTAGCGTATTCCAAAGGGAAATGCAAGCTAGAACCCCGGCAGTTTAAATTTCATCGTCACCTCGCCGGTTTCGGGATCGACCGAAATCGCCCCCGCTTCGGCCTGCAAAGCCTGCCCCGTCGCCATCTGCATCAGACCGGAAAGAAAGGCCATCCCCTGGTTCATCACCTGGGTCAACTGCTCCGGTGAAGCGCTCGTGGCAGCTCGACCGGCAGGCGCTTTCGGTTCGGCGGCAAACATCGGAGCGGGCGGTTGCTTTACCGACGTTTCGCTTTCGACCGGTTCCGCGCAAGGATCGTTCATAGCGACGGTCGCCTCCGCCGTTGCCACCTCCCCGGACTCCGGCAGAACGGAGCGGCTGAACTGCTCCACGGCCGCTTCCAGTTCTTCCAGAAACTGGGGACGCCCCCGATCGGCGAAGTCGACGTTGTCGAGAGTACTCCCCGGACTCAACACCCCCTCGAAGAGATCCTGCTTGAGCAGCAACCCCTCGGCGATGCGGCTTTCGATGGAGTTGCGGGCGATCAGGTTGATGACTGTCAGCTGTCCGCTCTGCTGGCCGAGACGATCGATGCGGCCGATGCGCTGGTTCTTCTTGGCGGGATTCCAAGGGAGCTCGAAGTTGATCACCGTATCGGCGACCTGCAGGTTGAGACCGGCGCCCCCGGCTTCGGTGGAGAGAAAAACCCGGCACCTGGGGTTGTCCTCGAACTCACGAATCAGCGCCGCCCGCTTGGGAACCGGGACCCTGCCGGAGAGCTCCACATAGCCGAGGTTGTTCTCCCGCAGCATACGTCCGATCAAGTGGTTCATCCGCACCCATTCGGAGAAAATGATGATCTTGCGCGGAGAGCGCTTCAGATCAAGCTGGTCGAGGAGAATATGGCGCAACTGATCAAGCTTGGGCGAATAATGGATTTCCTCCTCCGGGTCGACCAGAAAGGTCGAGTCGCAGACCATGCGCATCTTCGCCAGCAGCAGCTGCAACTTCTGCATATCGAAGGGAGTCATGAACTTCTTGCGCAGAATCTGAGCCACCCCGTTGGCATAGTTCGCATGGTAATCGACCTGGCGCGGATGCAGTTCCACCGGAACATCAAGGTGTGTGATATGGGGAAGCTGCCGGATGACGTCCTTTTTCTCCCGGCGAATCAGAATCGGCTGCAAACGCTCTTTCAGGCTTTGCAGATTGTAATAACCGGCAATCTTATTCTTCTGCTGCGCATCGAAGCAGCAGTGCTGGTAGGAGAATTCCCAGAGGGGGGACAAAAGTTTCGGATCGAGAAAGTCGACGATGGAATAGAGGTCGACCAGCCGGTTCTCGATGGGGGTGCCGGTGACGACCAGGGCGTGCTTGCGCGGGATCTGCTTGACCACGCCGGCGGTCTGGGTCTCGTAGTTCTTGATGCGCTGCGCCTCGTCGAGAATGATGAAGTCGGGAGCATATTGCTGCAACAGCGGCAAGTCTCGTAGCGTCGCCTCATAGTTGCAGATCAGGAAATAGGCATCGGAATCCCGGTAGCAGGCGGCCCGCTCCACAGGGCCGCCTTGCACCACCACCGCCCGCTCCCCGCAGAAGCGCTCGATTTCCTTTTTCCACTGGTCCTTGAGGGAGGCGGGGCAGACGATGAGGGTGCGGTTGAAACCGAACAGATTTTTTTTCAGGACCGCCGTGGCGATGGCCTGCAGGGTTTTGCCCAAGCCCATCTCGTCGGCGATGATCGCCCCCTTGCGGTAAAGAGCAAACTCGATTCCCTCTTTCTGATAGGGGAAGAGTTCGGCGTCGATGAGGGCGTAATCGGGCCGACGGCTGTCCCGGATCGCTTCCAGCAGCCGCTGTTCGAAAAATTCCTCCAGCGCTTCGAGCACCTCGGGGCGAATCAGAATGGTCTTCAGCGGCCGGGCACTATCGATAAAATCCAGAAACTCCGGGAACCTCTCGAAAGCGAGGCGCTGTTCGGCCCCGAAAAAACCGGCGATCAAAGGCGCCGCCTCGGCGGGGAGTTCATGGGGATAGAACCAGCGAACCTGCTCCGTCGCCGGATCGAGGAAAATTTCAACGAAGGGGTATTCCTGCTCCGTTACCGGGGCCGGTCCGCGCTTTTTGAACTGGATGAAGGCGTGCATCAGGTGCTTGCAGGTCCCCAGCTTATTGGTGCGGTAATCGGGGCAGGAGCAGTACCCCTGTTCGGCCTCGAGGTCGCGAAAGGTCAGCCGATAGCAAAGACCGCGCTCGTTGTGCAGTTCGTGCTCGCCAAAAGGATTGTCGGCGAATTCGACGCGGTACTCGGCCTGCTCCGCTTTCTGCCGCCGCTCGTCGAGCACCCGCCTGATCATCCCTTCACGGGTGTAGGTCTGGCCCGAGCCGGCTTCGGGAGCCTCCTCATTCCGCAGAAAATCGGAGAGCTCCAGCAGCCCGGCCACCGAATGATGGCATTCCCCCGCGGCGGCCTTGCAACTGCAGCGGGTGCTTACCCCCTCCCCGTCCGCCCCGAACTCGACGTACAGTTCGAAGTCCTTGAAGGCGTCGTCGACGGCGATATGGAAATGATTCCGCGCACAGGTCAGCAACTGGCATTGGCCATTGACGTAGAGGGCATGAGCCTTGCGCAAAAGCAGCGGAGTGACGGCGGGTCGCGCCTTGACGGCGGCGAGTTTGTTTTTGATCTGGTCGAGCATGGCGGCCTCCGGGGATGAAAAATGCCGGATAAGTTATCATGGGGTCGGATTTGTTTCCAGCCCGTTGTCGGGCCGAAAAGGATTAGCCATTCTCGTCAAGCCACCGCCGCAGCCGTGAAAAGGCAATCCGTTCCTGCTCCAGACGCACATGTTCACCCAAAGCGTTGCCGCGCAACTCGTCATAAAGGCGCCGCTCCTCCCCATCGAGGTGGACAAGCGCGGCCGCGCAACGCTTGTCCGCCTCCTCGGCGACCCAGAGATGGCGGAAAGCCAGCAGGGTCTCCCGGTCCATGAGCATCGAACGGGTCTGAGGGAAATAACCGCGCAACTGGGAAAGGATGGCGAAGCCGTGGGTGTCGATGTCCCCCCAGTAGACGATCTCTTTCCGCCGCAGCCAGTCGGCCTCCTTCAGGGCCTGGATGCCGTAACCGAGACCGAAAATCACCAGTGCATCGGCTACCGGCGGAAAACTGAGGCCGTTGATCTTGTTTTCGGTGATGAAGACCTGTTGGTACGGGGGAGCGAAGAAAAGGAACTGACTCAGGGGAATACTCAGGTCGGTCGGGCCGCAAGCAGCGGCCGAAGTCGGGTCGAGCAGACGCAGGCGCACCAGAGGTTCGTCGTAGCGCAGACCGAACCGGCGCTCGAACCCGGAGCCGGCCAGACTGGTCACGGTCCGGTCGATGGCTGCCGGCGGCAGGAGGATATCGAGCATTTCCCGCAGGATACGCCGGTTCCGTTCGACAAATTTGCTGTCGACGCCGGGGATGTCCAGCTCCCGTAGATAACGCCGTGGGACGGGATTGTCCAGAAAATAGGCGCAGACGCAAAGCAACCTCGGCCAGCTTTCCCGGTTGTCCAGCACGTTGAAGGGAGACTGTTCCAGCCAGGGGCGTAGCGACGGATGGGCGGCCAGGGTCAGCTCCGCCAACTCGCGGAACCGCTCGAAGTCCCGCTGCCTGCCGATAAGACGCAGCAGGTCGGGCAGGGTTTCGAAAAAGATGCGGGAGGGGAAGCGCTGCTCGCCGAGTTGACGGTGGTTGACGGCGGCAAATTCCAGAGCATAGCCGAACCCGCGGGAGTCCTTGCCGGCTTCCCGCAGCGACAGCATCCAGGACCGAACCTCGGCGAAACGCTCCAGCGCCTCTTTCCCCGTCGGTTTGCGGAAAGGAATATCAAGGGGAAACACCTCTTCGCCGGTCAGGTAAGCCCGCAGCAACAGGCCGCTTTGCCAGATTTTTTCGGCCTTCGCCTTGATCTCGCCGGGGCCGATCATCCCTCGCCCGTCCGCCGGAAGCGCTCCTTCTCCTCCCGGTATTCCTCCAGGGTCAGGTTGCGCAGCACCGAATTGGCGCCGCCTTCATTGTGAACGTAATGCACCGAGCGGATGTAGTCCTCGATAACGTGGATTTTCTGCAGCGGGGTGACGATGAGCAGTTGCAGGTGGAGTTTCTTGAAAAGCTCCAGACCGTAACGGGTGCTCTCGTCCGAGCCCTTGCCGAAGGCCTCGTCGATGACCACGAAGCGGAAGGAGCGCGACTGCACCGCCCCCCATTCCAGGCCGAACTGGTAGGCCAGGGCCGAGGCGAGGATGGTGTAGGCGAGTTTCTCTTTCTGACCGCCCGACTTGCCCGAGGCATCGGAGTAGAATTCCCGCTCGCTGCCGTCCTCCTGCCAGCGCTCGCTGGCCGAAAAGGCGAACCAATTGCGCACGTCGGTGACTTTGCGGGTCCAGCGGCGGTCGAGATCGACGAGCCCCTCGCGGCCATTGAAACGGTCGATGAGGCTTTTGACCTGGAGGAACTTGGCCTCGTTGTAGAGTTCGGTCTCTTCCATATGAGAGAGGCATTGACGGACATCCTGCTGGAACTCCCGCACCTCGGCATCCTGGGTCTTATCCATGACCAGCTCGATGTAGGTTCCGGGGTTGTACTCGATCTGCCGCAGCGAGCCGTTGATGGTCTCGATCTTCTTGGCGATCTGCTGGCGCTCCTTGTCGAGCTGGTTCTGGAAGAGGGCGACGCTGTTGATGGTTCCCTCATTGAGCAGTTGCTTGAAGCGTTCTTCGTGGCGGGGCAAATCCTGTTCCTGCAAGGTTTGCAACATCGTCTCGAACTCGCCGAGGGCTTCGAGTCCGGCGTCGACTTCGGCGGTCTCGGCGGGGTAGGCGTTCTTGTAGGCCTGCATGGCGCCAATGAGCTTTTCGGTCAGCCGCCGGCTCTTTTTTTCGTCGCCGTCGAGTCGGTTCTGGATCGCCTCGCGGGTTTCCCGTTGCGCCTTGTCGATATTCTGTCGATTGAGGCCCTGAGTGCAGAAGGGGTCGATTCTGGGGAACCAGTTGGCTCGTTCCTCCGGCGTCAGCAACTCGGTGAGCTGTCGGGCTTCGGTGAGTTCGCTGTGGGCGGTTTCAAGTCGTGCCTTTTGTTTGCCCCTCTCTTCGCCAAGGTCGCCCTGCCGCCTATCCTTGAGCTCCAGCTCCTGGCGGGTCAACTCCAGCTGGTTCCGTAACGCCTGCAAGGTATCCGAGCTGCGCTCGATCTCGGCCTTTTCCTCCTGCAGCGACTGAATGCGCCGGGCCAGGGGCGCCCAGTGGATCTCGCCGTAGTTCTCGAACTTGAGCAGGTCGCGCACCGTGTCGCGCCGCCCATTCTGCTCCCGCTGGTCGCGGCTCGACTCCGCCAGAGTTTCGGCGAGACGTCGCTCTTCGGTTTCCAGCTGTTTTTCAACCCCCTCCAGCGCCCGGATTTTCTCCTCGTTGCTCCACCCCAGCACATATTGACCGGGGTCGTGGATGGAACGCCGATCGTCTTTTTCGTGACGCTGGCCGCCGGACTTGATCTGGCCATTACGGGTCAGCGCCCGGGGAAACCTCCGGAAATGCTCCAGATCGTCACAACAACGGTAATCGAAACGCTCCTGAAGATGCTGCTCCAGCCAGGGGTAGAAGGGGCTGTCGGGCTTGATGCGCAGCTTGCGTGACAGGGCGTCGGCCTCGGGCGCCGGCAGGCTTTTGCCGCCTTCATTCTCGCGGATGCGGAAGTAGACCAGCCGCCCGCGCAGGTTGGTGCGCTCGACGTAGTGGCTGACCTCGCCGTAAAGGCGCTCGGGAACCAGCAGGCTCAGACCGAAATTGTGCAGCAAGCGTTCGATGGCCCCTTGCCAGGCGCCGTCGTCGACTTGCAGCAACTCGCCGACAAAGGGGAGCTCGTTTTCGTCGGCGCCGAGGACCTGCGCCATCGCGGCGCGAAGCTCCAGATTCTTCAGGGGGATGTTGCTCTTGCGGCGACGCAGGGAGGCGATTTCGTCGGCGACCTGGGACCGTTTTGTCTTAAGTTCCCGCTGCAGGAGGTTCTGGTCGATGACCACCTTATTGATCTCGGCGATCCGGTTTTCGATTTCCGTCAACAGGGCGCGGGCGGCGTTGAGATTGCAGTAGAAATCCTCCTCGCTGTGGACCGGCGGCAACTCCAGTTTCGTCCCATAACCGCGGTACTCCTGTTCCCGCAGTTGCTTTTTCTCCCGCTCCTTCTCCAGGCCGGCGATCTCCTGTTCCAGTGCCTGCAGACGGCGGCCGCCGCTTTCGTCGATGCAGGTTTTGAGTTCCCCCTCCTTCTGCCGCAGGTGGCCGATCTCTTCCTTGAGGGTGACCGACCGATGGCTGATCTTCTTGACCTCCGTCTCCAGGTTCGCGATCTGCGCCTCCAGCAGCGTCCCCTTGTGCTGGGCGAAGTAGACCGGCAACGCTTCCCGGCAGCGGCGCAATTCCTCAATGACGACGTTCAGCTCCCGGTAGCGGCGACCGTCCTCGACCAGGGGCCCCAGTCGTCCGATCTGTTCCTTGGCCTTGAGAACCGCTTCATGGGCCCGATTGAGGTTGTCGAAGTTGCGCCTCAGCTCATCGATGCGACTTTCCACCTCGCCTTCGTCGAGCATATGGTTGCGCACAAAGTCGGTGAGGTTCCCCACCGATTTCATGGAGACGGTCTGGTAAAAGAGCTCGAGGGCCTGCTCGTTCTGGATGCCGAACAGATGACGGAAGCGGGTGCCGTACTCCTTGAAGTTCTCCAGCACCTCGACCCGGGAAAGGCGCTTGAGGCGTTTTTTCAGATCGAGGATGTCGCTGCCGAAACCGCTGAAGTGCTCGGCGATGCTTAAAGGCCCCTGGGCAACGACGAAGAAGCGCTCGGGGTTGCGCCTCTGGTCCTTGAGCCAAAAGACCTGGGCCAAGGTTACGCTTTGGGCAAATCCTTCGTTATGGAACTGGGCGAGGAGCACCGTGTAGCTGTTCTCGTCGCGCAGGGCGATGGCCTTGGCCGATTGGGTCAGATCGTCCTTGGCACTTTTGTACTCGCCGCGGATGTAGGAGTAGAGGGAGCGCTCCTTCCCCTCGGCGCCGGCCGCCTTGTTGTAAACGATGCGATGGTGGGGAACCAGGAGGGTGGTGACGGCGTCGACCAGAGTCGATTTGCCCGAGCCGATGTCGCCGGTCAGCAAGGCATTGTGGCCTTCGGGGGCGATGGCCCAGACGTGGCAGTGGAAGGTTCCCCAATTGAGAACCTCCAGGCGCTGCAGGCGAAAACCGGTGGCCGTGTCGTCGGCGGCGAAATCAAGCGAGAGCGTCTGCATGGGCCCGGTATGCCTCCAGTTTTCGATCCAGGTCGCCGAGCCAGTCGGCATCGACCAGCGCCTTGAGAATGCGGC
>DIVU01000130.1 GCA_002423365.1 Desulfuromonadaceae bacterium UBA6124
ATCGCCAAGATCGCCGCCAAGCTGGCCGTCGGCTACACCCTCGACGAAATCTCCAACGACATCACCCGCGAGACGCCAGCGTGCTTCGAGCCGACCATTGACTACGTCGTCACCAAGATCCCGCGCTGGGCCTTCGAGAAGTTTCCCGGCGCCGACATGACGCTGATGACGCAGATGAAGTCGGTCGGCGAGGCCATGAGCATCGGCCGCACCTTCAAGGAGTCGCTGCAAAAGGGCATCCGCTCGCTGGAGATCGGCCGCTTCGGCCTGGGCGCCGACGGCAAGGGCAGCCACTATGACGAGATGCCGCGCGAGGCCCTCACCGCCAAGCTGCGCATCCCGCACCCCGACCGCCTCTTCCAGCTCCGCAGCGCCATCAGGGTGGGCATGGGTGTCCCGGAGCTCCACGAGATCACGGGCATTGACCCGTGGTTCCTGCACCACATCGAGGAGATCGTGCAGGAGCAGGACGCACTGGCGGAGTTCCGCAAGCAGCACGCGGTCGGGGGGCAACCAGAGGGGATTGTGGGAGGGCTCTCCAGAGCCCGACCGGACGATGATCGGCTGGCGGTCGCAAGCGACCGCATGGAGAAGCCTCCCACGGCCCTCCAGGCCCTCGACGCCCCCTACCTCCGCCACCTCAAGCGCGCCGGCTTCTCGGACGTGCAGATCGGGAAGCTCTTGGGCGCCGAGGCCTCCGAAGTGCGCGCCGTCCGCAAGCAGCTCGGCGTCACCCCGGTCGTCAAGTTGGTGGATACCTGCGCGGCCGAGTTCGAGGCGTACACCCCGTACTTCTACCTCACCTACGAGGAAGAAGACGAGTTCCGTCCCTCCGTGAAGCCCAACATCATCATTCTCGGCAGCGGCCCCAACCGCATCGGCCAGGGGATCGAATTTGACTACTGCTGCGTGCACGGGGTCTTCGCCCTAGCCGAGGACGGCTTCGAGACGATCATGGTCAACTGCAATCCGGAAACGGTCTCCACCGACTACGACACCTCGGACCGCCTCTACTTCGAGCCGCTGACTTTGGAAGACGTGTTGGAGATCGTCGCCGTGGAAAAACCGGTCGGCGTCATCGTTCAGTTCGGCGGGCAAACCCCGCTCAAGCTGGCGGTGGCCCTGGAGCAGGCCGGAGTCCCGATCATCGGCACCTCGCCTGACGCCATCGACCGCGCCGAGGACCGGGAGCGTTTTCAGGTGTTGCTGCACAAGCTCGACCTTAAACAGCCGGAAAACGGCCTGGCCCGCTCCTTCGAGGAAGCCCAGAAGGTGGCCGAGCGCATCGGCTACCCGGTGGTGGTGCGCCCCTCCTATGTGCTTGGCGGCCGGGCGATGGAGATCGTTTACAACCTGGAACAGCTCAGCAATTACATGAAGTACGCGGTCGAAGCCTCGCCCGAACATCCGATTCTCGTCGACAAGTTTCTCGAAGACGCCATCGAGGTCGATGTGGATGCCCTCTGCGACGGCACCGAGGTCGTAATCGGCGGCATCATGCAGCATATTGAAGAGGCGGGTATTCACTCGGGGGATTCGGCCTGCTCCCTGCCGCCTTATTCCCTGGCCCCGGCCATCGTCGACGATATTCGTCGGCAGACCGAGGCCCTGGCCCTGGAGTTGAACGTCATCGGCCTGATGAATATCCAGTTCGCGGTCAAGGACGGCGACGTCTACCTACTGGAGGTCAATCCCCGCGCCAGCCGAACCGTCCCCTTCGTCTCCAAAGCCACCGGTCGGCCGCTGGCCCAGATCGCCGCCCGGATCATGGCCGGAAAATCCTTGAAAGAGCTCGGCATTTCGGGAGAAATCATCCCCAAGCACATCTCGGTCAAGGAATCGGTCTTCCCCTTCGTCAAGTTCCCCGGCGTCGATACCCTGCTTGGTCCGGAAATGAAATCGACGGGCGAAGTCATGGGTATCGACTACGAATTCGGCAAGGCCTTCGCCAAGGCGCAGCTGGCGGCCAACGTCAAGCTGCCGTTGAGCGGCAGCGCCTTCATCAGCGTCAAGGATGCGGATAAGCGCCATATCCTCGAATCGGCGCGGAAACTGGCGGCGGCCGGTTTCAAACTGGTGGCGACCCACGGCACGGCGAGCTATCTGGAATCCCACGGCGTTCCCGTCAGCCACATCAACAAGGTCAAGGAAGGCCGACCCCATGTCGTCGACGCTTTGAAAAGCCGGGAAATCCAACTGGTTTTCAACACCACCTTCGGACCTCAGTCGGTCGCCGACTCCTATTCCATCCGCCGCACGGCGCTGATGAACAACGTCGCCTACTACACCACCGCCGCCGGTATCAACGCCGCCGTCGACGGCATCCTCGCCATGCGCCGCGAAGCTCTTGACGTGACGCCGCTTCAAGAGTATTATCCAGCGAAATAAAGGTTTTCTTTTCTGCTAAAAACCGGTATCAATACACATGTCGGGCGGGGTAACCTGCCCGACACTATTTTTGGAAAAGGAAAGAGAAGCAGCCATGTCCCATTCCATACCCATGACCCAGGAAGGCTATCAGCGCCTTCAGGAAGAACTCAAGAAGCTGATTCGCGTCGATCGTCCCAAGGTCGTACAGGACATCGCCGAAGCCCGCGGCCATGGAGATCTCTCGGAAAACGCCGAGTACGATGCGGCCAAGGATCGTCAGGGCTTCATCGAAGGTCGCATCAAGGAACTGAACGATAAGATCGCCCGCGCCCAGGTTATCAACCCGGCGGAACTCGATACCGACAAGGTGGTTTTCGGCGCGACCGTGACCATCTTCGACGTCGATTCCGGCACGGAAGTGACCTATCAGATCGTTGGCGAGGACGAAGCCGATCTCAAGCAGGGGAAGATCTCGGTCACCTCCCCGGTCGGCAAGGCCCTCATCGGCCACAAGCTCGATGACGAAGTGCGCATCAAGGTGCCCTCGGGGCTGCGTATCTACGAAATCATCGATATCAAATACGAATAATCAAGGAGACAACGTCATGAGCCAGAAAGTCACCAAGGATATGACCTTTCACCAAGTCATGCAGATGAGCCCGGAAGTCGTCGGGGTTCTACGCCAGTTTCGCCTCGGCTGCGTCGGTTGCATGGGCGCCATGAACGAAAGCCTGGAGCAGGGCGCCACCGCTCACGGCCTGGATGTCAACGAGCTGCTCAAGGCGCTTAACGCCATTTTCGAAAAATAATCGGGAGGGGAGGGGATGTCTTTGACTCCCACCCGAAAACGCAGCACGCAACTGCTTGCCACCCCCCTGGAGACCATCCGGGGGGTCGGTCCCCGTGTTCTGGAAAAACTCGCCAAACTCGGACTCCACACCGTGGAGGACGCCCTCTACTGCCTGCCATTCCGCTACGAAGATCGCCGCCAACTCAAAAAAATAGCGCAACTGCTTCCGGGCACCGATCAGGTTTTCGCCGGTGAAATCACCTACGCTGCCGAGACCGTCACCCCCCGCGCCCGCAAGAAGATTTTCGAGGCGATGGTCAGCGACGGCAGCGGCCTGGTCGCCCTCAAATGGTTCCGCTATCGCGGCGACTGGATGAAAAATCAGTTCGCCGTCGGCCGCAAGGCGGTCTTTATCGGTGAAGTCAAACGCTTCGGCGCCCTGCGCGAAGTGCACCACCCCGACGTGGAATTTGTTCCCGACGGCGTCGATGCCGACACCGCCCTCCGCGCCGATCCTTTGAGTTTCGGCCGCATCCTGCCGGTCTATCCCCTCACCGAAGGCCTGCTGCAAAAGAGTCTGCGCAAGATCATGAAAGAGGTGGTCGACCGCTTCGCCTCCCTCGCGGTCTCCGCCATCCCCGATGACATCGCTCATCGCGTGCAACTACTCCCGCTGGACGAAGCCTTCCGCCAGGCCCATTGGCCCGAGGCCGACGTTTCTCTGGCCGCGTTGGAAGAGGGGAGGGATGCCGCCCGCCGCACCCTGGTTTTCGACGAATTTTTCTTTCTCGAACTTGGCCTGGCCTTGAAACGCCGGGGCGTCGTTCTGGAGGAAGGGATTCCCTTCCAAGTCGAGCACCGTTACACCCGGCCCCTGGCGAAGATGCTCCCGTTCCAGCTCACCGCCGCCCAGCGCCGGGTGCTTGGCGAAATCAAAGCCGATCTCATGGCCCCCCATCCGATGAACCGACTAGTGCAGGGGGATGTCGGTTGCGGCAAGACCATTGTCGCGCTGATGGCGGCGCTCATCGCTATTGAAAACGATACCCAGGTGGCGGTGGTCGCGCCGACGGAAATCCTCGCCGAACAGCACTATCTGCAATTCCACCGCTGGCTCGAAGCCTTGGGGCTGCGCTGCGCGCTTTTGACCGGCGCGCAAAGCGGCAAGGAGAAACGGGAAATTCTCGACGCCGTCCGTGCAGGCGCCGTCCACCTTGTCGTCGGCACCCATGCCCTGTTGCAGGAAGGGGTGGAATTCCGGCAGCTTGGACTCGGAATTATCGACGAACAGCATCGTTTCGGGGTGCGCCAGCGGGGCGTGCTCAAACGCAAGGGAATATCCCCGCATATTCTGGTCATGACCGCCACGCCCATCCCCCGCACTCTTTCCCTGACCCTTTACGGCGATCTCGCCCTGTCCGTCATCGACGAATTGCCACCGGGACGCACACCTGTCGTCACCAAGGTACTGA
>DIVU01000220.1 GCA_002423365.1 Desulfuromonadaceae bacterium UBA6124
TGGGGCTGATCAGCGCCGTCACCCCGAGAATCAGGGCGATATTGGTGATATTCGAACCGTAGGCGTTGCCGAGAGCGATCCCCGGGTTGCCCTCGGCGGCGGAGATCGCCGAAACCACCATTTCGGGTGCCGAGGTGCCGAAGCCGACGATGACCATACCGATGAGCAGCGACGGCATGCCGAAATGGCGGGCGACGCAGGCCGCACCCTCGACGAAGCGGTCCGCGCTCCACACCAGCAGGACGAGACCGAAGACGATAGCGATAACGGGAAGGGTCATAAACACTCCAATGCCTTCAGATGACCGGAACCGAACAAACAGAGAGATGAGGCCTGGCACAAGCACGAGTGCAAGTTTCGGGCAACAGGCAAAATACACTATCCGTCAAAGAGGGGCAAAAAGAATCGGGGATATCGGGCGGGCTATTCCGGTGGGGATTTTTCCAGCAACTCTCTTTCGAGCTGGTGGCAGGTTTTCGTCAGCGGGGTCATCGGCAGGAAGCGAAGCTGGTGATCGAGGGAATTTTCAATCAGGGAAAGGGGTCCGTGACGCTCGGCCTTGATCGTTTCGCGCGCCTTGCCGATAGCGACGATCAGCCCTTCAAAAAGCAGGGACTTGATATTCACTTTGCCGTTCGCCTGTTTATTGTCCTGCCCCTGCAAGGTCTCGATCTGACTGAGCAATTGTTGTCGCTGGGATTCGCGTTCAGCGAGCTTGCCCGCAAGTTCCGCGATCCGGGCTTTTTCTCCGTCGCTCAAGGGCAAAGCACTTTCCAGGCGAGCCTTCAACGAACCAAGAATGCTGTTAATTTCGAGCAATTCGGCATTAATATCATGGAGTTCGTCGCGGAACTCACAGAGTTTCTCCCGCACCCGGTAGTCGATTCCCGCCTCCAGTTCAGTGCGCAGTCCCGAGGGAGCGCCGATCTTGTTCGCTTCGATGCCGCCCAGGGCGATACAATCCCCACCGGTAATCATCCCCTTGGGAAGACTGACCAGCCCCAAGCACTTGATCAGGGAATTGCGGATTTCGTTCTGCACCAGAACATGGCCGGCGCATTCCACCTCGACATCGTTAAGAAAGTGCGCTGTCAGATTCCCCCCACAGATGATTTTCCCCGTCCCCTTCCCAGCCATGCCGCGCAACTCTATATCCCCTTCGGATTCGATGAGACAGGCCCCGACAATGCCGCTGATTTTAACACCCCGTCGCGCCTTGATCTGAAAACCGTCCGGCACATCCCCGCGCACCTCGACAAAACCGATAAAGTCGATATGCCCGGTTTCCAGGTCGAGATCGCCTTCGACCAGATATTCTTCGCTGACTTCGACCATCTTGCCGTCAAAAACTACCCGGCCCGCGCGCTCGGCACAGATCCGCCCCTGTGCATCGGGTCCACGCGCACCTTCCCCTAGTTCGAGGACCAAGGGTTCCCCGGCCACGGCTGGGACAACCTCCCCCCGAACCCCCTTTCCGTCGGTTCCCGGAGTGGCGTGACAGAGGGTACCGATCAACTGACCAGGACGGACGTTGCCATGAACATTCAACCGTCGCAAGTCGACACTGCCGTCTTCTGCCTCAGAAAAAGCAGGGCTTTCGCGGTAAACCCCGGGAGCGAACTCGACATAGCCGTTCTTTCCGGGAAAAGGAAGGGTACCACGTGCTAAAAGTAGGTTGGAGCAGGACTTTCCCTGACGCACCGCGTAACAGAGCTCCAGGCATTGCTGCTTGACCAGTCCGTAACGAATGCCGAATTCCTTAAAAATGGCGAGCAGTCGCTCGGGAGAAAGTTCGAGGCTAGGTTTTTTGACGACGACCGCCCCCCGGCACTCCAGACCATCGTTGACCACGACCAAGCGTAAGGCATAGCTGCCGTCGCTGCTCTCGAGGGTCAAGGAATTGGGTAGCGGTTGCGCCGCATCGGCCATGCTATTCCCCTTTTCGCGGTTATATCGCCGTTTATTCCATAAACAGCGGTGATTTCACCGGAACAATCACGACAATTTGACACCATTTTTCTAAATAGCAAAAAACGTGCCTTCACCTTAAGTTTACTCTGAAAACCATTATACAAAAGCAAATCAAAACGATAGATCAGATCGGAAAATTTTTCAGTATAACGATGAATTTCACACCCCGTGAGCCTGTAACAACTCAGTCAGAAAAGGGAGGAAATCACTCGGCAGGGGCGCGTGGATGGTTATGAAGTCGCGGGATTTCGGGGAGAAAATGCCAAGGCGCGAGGCATGGAGCAGGTGGCGACGAGGGCGAAGGCAGACTCCGTCCAAGGCCAGGGAGGTCGGACCGCCGTAAAGCTCATCCCCCAACAGCGGATGTCCCAAGCCGGCAAGATGGGCGCGGATCTGGTGGGTGCGCCCGGTCTTCGGCCGGGCTTCGACCAGAGCGAACTCCGCAGATCGGGAGAGGGTACGAAAATGGGTCTCGGCGATTTGGCCGCCGCTGGTGACGGCAATGGTCCGGCCCCGCACACCGGCCTTGAGGAAGTTGCGCACGGAAAAATCGTCCGGGGGATTGCCCGCCACCAACGCCAGATAAGACTTTTCAACCCGTCGCTCGGCGAACTGCCGGGCCAGGTGGCGATTGGCCTCGGCATTCAGGGCGAAGATGAGCACGCCGGTGGTATCCCCGTCGAGGCGATGGAGCAGAATCGGATTCTCGCTCCCCTGCCCTGCGGCCAACTCGTCACGAACGAGATCGAGGGCGTTGATCCGCCCGGCGACAGTGGGATGGGAGAGGAGTCCGGCCGGCTTGTCAATGGCAAGGAGGCCTTCATCCCGATGTAGAATGATCAGTTCCGGTTTCGGCAGGGGGGGGCTTTCACCGGCAAGGGTCAAAAGAACCCGCTCGTCCCCGCGCAGAAGGACGTTGGCGCGGCGTTGCACCCGGCCGTCGACAAAGACGCAGCCGCCGTCCAGCGCCCGCTTGATCACCTTGCGCGAGACTCCGACGAGGCGCCTTGCCAGAAAAAGGTCGAGACGGCTGCCGGCATCGGCCCCCTCGGCGAACAATTCCTCTCGCCGTTTGCTCATGCCAAGGTTCCGTGCAAGGCCCCGTCCTGCCAGGCATCGACGGTCACCGGCAGGCGTCTTCCGGCAAGCCGGGCGTTTCCGGGGAAAAGAACATTGAGATAATTACGGGTCAAGCCATGGCAGGTCCCGCGCCCAGCGCCCCTTTCGACTACCACCTCCAGGGTGCGACCGATGAAGCTTTGGGCAAACTCCCGATGCTTCATCTCCCCCAATTCCCGCAGTTGCGCAGCCCTCTCTTTGACGATCGCGCCGTGCACCTGCCCGGCCATGGCTGCCGCCGAGGTTCCAGGACGGCGGCTGAAGGGGAAAACATGCAGATGCGATACTGGCAAATCCGCGATCAGCTGCAGGGTGTTGACGAATTCGTCGTCGCTTTCGCCGGGAAATCCGGTGATGAGATCAAGCCCGATGGCCGCGTCGGGGAGGCGCCGGTGAATCATTGTCACCAGGTCGCGAAAGAAACGGGTATCGTAATGGCGATTCATGCGCCGCAGCACGGCATCGTCCCCGGCTTGCAGGGGGATATGGAAATGGGGGCAGAGGATGGCGGAATCGGCCATGCGATCGATGAGGGTCTCGGGAATTTCCGTCGGCTCCACCGAGCCGAGGCGCAGACGTGAGAGTTCCGTTTCCCCTTCGATGCGCCCAACCAGTTCCAACAGAGACGTGGCTGGGGCCAAATCGAGGCCGTAGCCGCCGATGTGGATACCGGTCAGCACTACCTCGGCATAGCCCCGCGCCGTCAGGGTCCGAATCTGCTCGACAACCTCGTCCGGCCGGACCGAACGGCTGCGCCCCCGGGCATAGGGGATGATGCAGTAGGAACAGAAAGCGTTGCAGCCGTTTTGGATCTGGACGAAGGCCCGGCTGCGTTCGGCGAAAGCGGTCAAAGGCAGAGGGACCGCCACGGTTTCGGCGGAGATGTCGGAAACGGCGACGCGCGTCCCCTCCCCGGCCTTTTCAAGATAGTCGAGAAAATTCCTCTTTTCAGCATTCCCCAGGATCACGGCGACGCCGGGAATATCCCGCAACGCCTGAGGATCGACCTGGGCGTAGCAGCCCGTCACTACCACCCGGCAATCAGGATTGAGCCGCCGAGCCTTGCGGATCAGGTTACGGGACTGGGCATCGGTGGCGGAGGTTACCGTACAGCTGTTGACGATGACCAGTGAGGCGCCGGCGGCGAATGGAACAACGGAGAATCCGACGGCCTTCAGTCGTTCCTCCATGGCCGCCGATTCGAACTGGTTGGTCTTGCAGCCCAAGGTGGCGATGGCGACGGTCCGGCTCAAGCGATCCACCCCCCCCCCACGACCCGGTCCCCGGCATAGAAGACCGCCGCCTGCCCCGGAGTTACGCCGTTTTGTGGCGTATCGAAAACGACCAGCGCCCCGTCATCATCGATCGGCGTCACCGTCACCGGCACTTCATGATGCCGATAACGTATGCGGCAGGCAACTCGCAGTGTCCCTGTCGGCTGCGAAAGACTCCAATTAACTTCCCGCAACCGCAGTTCGCTGACCGCCAGATGAGGCTTTTCCCCGACCAGAACCCGTTTGTTCGCGGCGTCGATGCCGACCACGTAAAGGGGTTCGGACCAGGCCAGGCCCAGGCCCTTGCGCTGGCCGATGGTGTAGCGGTAGGTTCCCCGGTGGCGGCCGAGAACCTGGCCCGAGACATGGACGATTTCACCGTCCATATGCCCGGCGCCGCGCTCCTCTTCAAGAAAGCGCACGTAGTCGCCATCGGGGACAAAACAGATATCCTGACTTTCCGCCTTCTCCGCCACCGGCAGATTGAACCGGGCGGCATGAGCGCGAACCTCCTCCTTGTTCATTCCGCCGAGGGGGAAGATGACCCGAGCCATCTGCTCCTGGGTCAGGGTGAAGAGAAAATAGCTCTGATCCTTGGCCGGATCGAGCCCCTTGCGCAACACGAAGCCCTCCGACTCGCGCTCGATACGGGCGTAATGGCCGGTGGCGAGCAGATCCGCCTCCAGCTCCCGCGCCCGCCGCAGCAACAGTTCGAACTTGAGCCTCTGATTGCAGAGCACGCAGGGATTGGGAGTGCGGCCGGCGAAGTAGTCGTCGCAGAAGCGGTCGATGACCTGCCGCTGGAAATCCTTCTCAAAGTTCACCACGTAAAAAGGGATATCGAGGCTTTCCGCGACCCTTCGGGCATCGTGAACATCGTCGTGGGAACAGCAACTGCCGCAAGTTTCGCCATTTTTCACCGCGAAGGTAGAATAGTCCCAGATCTGCATGGTCATGCCGATCACTTCATGCCCCTGCTCCTTGAGCAGTGCGGCCGTGACGCTGGAATCGACCCCACCGCTCATGGCGACGACAATACGTTTTTTCGCTGCGGACATGGATGTTGGTTCCTCAATCTTCGAGCGTGAATAAAAACATCCTCCCGACGCGGAAGCCGGGCCGAACGTGGTAAAAGGAAAAGTCAAAGCATCCATGCCCGGCGGGGGTGGATGCTTTGACTTCATTGGTTGCGTGGAACTGTGGAACCAGGCAGGGGCAACCTAACGCAGGGTGCCGATGATCGTCTCGCCGGCGACGGTGCGGTCGCCAAGGCGGACAGAAACTTCGGTGTCGGCAGGGAAATAGACATCCACCCGAGAACCGAAGCGGATCAGTCCGTAACGCTCCCCCTTGTTCAGCAAGTCGCCAACCTTGGGATAGGTGACGATGCGGCGGGCGATAAGACCGGCAATCTGCACGAAGAGCAGGCGCTTGCCGTTGGCCGTTTCCAGAAGGATTCCCCCCTGCTCGTTGGCCAGACTGGCCTTGTCGAGGGAAGCATTGAGGAACTGACCCTTGTTGTAGAACATGTCGACCACCTTGCCGGTAAAAGGCGCCCGATTGACATGAACGTTGAAGACCGACATGAAGATGCTGACCTTGACCGCCTCTCCCTTGAAACAGCGCTCCTCGTTGACCTTGCCGACGAAGATCACCTTGCCGTCGGCCGGAGCCACCACCGCATCGGCCTGGCTTGGCACGACCCGCTCGGGGTTGCGGAAGAAATAGACGGTGAAGAGGGTCAGGCAGAGGCAGAGAAAAGTCAGAAAACCCCAGCCGAGCAAGGCCAGGATCAAAGTCACGAAAGCGAAAAGGCCGATAAAGGGATAACCCTCCACCGCCACCGGCTGATTGTGATTTTTCATGAAGGTCGTTTCCCCATAAAAAACCCGGCGGCACGAAGGTCTCGGCCGCCGGGTCGTCTGTGATTCGAGCCGTTTAGTTACGCTCTTTGTCCACCATCTTGTTCTTGCCGATCCAGCTCATCATGCCGCGCAGACGCTCGCCGACTTCCTCGATCTGATGGGCCGCGCCTTTACGCCGCAGAGCGTTGAGCACCGGCTTGTTGGCGCGGTTTTCCAGCATCCACTCGCGGGCGAATTCGCCGTTCTGGATCTCTTCCAGAATCTTTTTCATCGATGCTTTGGTTTCGCTCGTCACGATGCGGGGACCGCGGGTGAAATCGCCGTACTCGGCAGTGTTGGAAATGGAGTAGCGCATGTTGGCGATGCCGCCTTCATACATCAGGTCGACAATCAGCTTGAGCTCGTGCAGGCACTCGAAGTAGGCGATCTC
>DIVU01000238.1 GCA_002423365.1 Desulfuromonadaceae bacterium UBA6124
GGATCGTCGGTCACGGCCAGCAACCGGCAGAGCACCCGGCGGACGTTGCCGTCGAGGATCACCCCCTTGCGGTCGAAGGCAATGGCGCGAATCGCCCCGGCGGTGGAACGCCCCACCCCCGGCAGCGCCTGCAAGGCTTCCAGCGTTTCGGGGAAACGGCCGCCGTGCTCGGCCACCACCACGCGGGCGGCGGCGTGCAGGTTGCGGGCGCGGGAGTAATAACCGAGACCGGCCCAGAGTTCGATGACCGCATCCACCTCGGCCGCCGCCAGATCGGACACCGTCGGGAAACGGTCGAGAAACCGTTGATAGTAGGGGATGACCGTGACCACGCCGGTCTGCTGTAGCATGATCTCCGACAGCCACACCCGGTAAGGATCCCGCGTCCCCCGCCAGGGCAGTTCCCGCCCTTCCCGCCCGTACCAGTCGAGCAGCAGCGGGGCAACGGATTCAGGGTTTAACCAATCACCAATCACCAATCACCGCGTTTACCCGATTTCCCGCAGCGCTTCAATCGTCTGTTCCATCTCCTCGCGGGTGCCGATGGAGATGCGCAGTCCCTCGGCCAGCAGCGGGTCGGAGAAGTGCCGCACCAGAATCTTGCGCTGGTAGAGGCCTTCGTAGATGCGTTTGCCGTTGCGGTCCGACGGAGTGGCGAAGACGAAGTTGGCCCGCGACGGAATCACCCCGTAGCCAAGCACCCGCAGTTCGCCGGTGAACCAGGCGCGGGTCTCGCGGATCTTGCGCACGCATTCGGCGAAATAGGCCTGATCCTCCAGCGCCGCCGTCGCCGCCGCCTGGGCCAGGCGGTCAAGATTGTAGTGGTCGCGAATCTTATCCAGCGCCGCGATCACCTCGGGGCGGGCGATGGCCAACCCCAGGCGCATCCCGGCCAGGCAGTAGCTTTTGGAAAAGGTTCGGGTCACCACCACGTTCTCGTATTTCTTTACCAGCGCCAGGGCGTTCTCGTCGGCGAAGTCGGCATAGGCCTCGTCCACCACCAGCATCCCGGCGCAGCGCTGGGCGAGATTCTCGATGAACTCCAGCGGATAGGTGAAGCCCAGGGGGGCATTGGGATTGACCAGGAAGAAAAGCTTGCCCTCGTAGCGCGCCGGAAAATCGGCCAGCTCCCACTTTTCGGTGAGGCCGAAGGTGCGCACCCGCGCCCCCTGGATTTCCGCCAGGGTCGCGTAGTAGGTGTAGGAGGGATGAACGAAGGCGATCTCCTCCCCTTCCCCGGCGAAGGCACGGATCAGGTTGTTGAGCAGCTCGTCCGAACCGTTGGCCATGATCACCCAGGACGGATCGAAGCCGTACAGTTTCCCCGCCGCCACACGCCCGGAGCGGCTCGCCGCGTCGGGATACTTGCGCAGGTTGCCGCCGTCGCCGCCGAGCTCGGCGAGAATCGCCGCGACCACCTTCGGCGAAGGCGGATAGGGATTCTCGTTGGTATTTAGCTTGATCCACGCCGCCTCGTCCGGCGGCTGGAATCCCGGCACGTAACCGGCCATCTGTTGGATATTCTTACGCAAGGGGATCATGAGGCAGCCTCTCGGAACGCGGTTCAGTACTCTTCCAGAATCTCGTACAGGGTGTTGCGCTTGGCCGGGATGAAACCGGCGCCGCGGGCAAGGTCGATGATCTCTTCGATGTTCATGCGAAAGGAGCAGCCGGCGGCGGCGACGACGTTTTCTTCGAGCATCGTCCCGCCGAGGTCGTTGGCGCCGAAGAAGAGCGCCACCTGGGCCATGCGCGCCCCTTGCGTCACCCAGCTGGCCTGGATGTTGTCGACGTTGTCGAGGACGATACGGGAGAGGGCCAGCACCTTGAGATATTCGACGCCCGTCGCCGTTGTCCCGCCCAGTTCGGTGTTGCTCGGCTGGAAAGTCCAGGGGATGAAGGCAGTGAAGCCGCCGGTTTTCTCCTGGATTTCCCGCACCCGGAAGAGGTGTTCGACGATGTCGGCCGGTTTTTCCTTCGAGCCGAACATCATCGTCGCGGTGGTACGCATCCCCTGAGCATGGGCCTCTTCCATCACCGCCGCCCAGTCGCGCCAGCCGATCTTATTGGGGGAAATCTCCTGGCGCACCTCGTCCACCAGCACCTCGGCGCCGCCGCCGGGGACCGAATCGAGACCGGCGGCCTGCAGCCGTTTGAGGCACTCGGGCATGGTCAGGCCGGAGAGTTTGCCGACATGGATGACTTCGGCCGGCGACAGGGAATGGATATGCACCTGGGGAAAGCGAGCCTTGATCCCCCGGAAGAGCTCCTCGAACCAGTCGATGGTCAGCGTCGGATGCAAGCCCCCCTGCATCAGCAGTTGGGTACCGCCGCGGTCGACCAGTTCCTGAATTTTGCCGTGAATCGTTTCGGAATCGAGCAGATAGGCATCGGCGTCGCCGTCGTTGCGATAGAACGCGCAGAACTTGCATTTCGACACACAGACATTGCTGTAGTTGACGTTACGATCGACGACGAAGGTCACCCGGTTATGGGGATGGCGCTTGCGGCGTATGCCGTCGGCCAACTTGCCGACGGCGAGCAGATCGGTTTCGGTGAGCAGGCGCAGGGCCTCGGCGCGGTTGATCCCCACGCCCCGACTGATTTTTCCGGCGATACGTTCGAGCATTTCTCTTCCTCAATAAACCCGCAACTCGCGATAGAGAGTATCCCGCTCCACCGGGATCCGGCCCGCCTTGCGAATCAACTCGACGATCTGTTCCTTGCTCATGGCCTGGGGGGAATCGGCGCCAGCGTCGTGGCCGATCTTCTCCTCGACCACGGTGCCGTCGAGATCGTTGACCCCGAAGGTCAGGGCAACCTGGGCGATCTTAAGCCCGAGCATGATCCAGTAGGCCTTGACGTGGCGGAAGTTGTCAAGATAGACGCGGCTGATGGCCAGGGTTTTCAGGGCATCGACGCCGCCCACCCCTTTGGCCCCCGGCACGCGGGTGTTGTCCGGCTGAAAAGCCAGGGGGATGAAGCTCTGGAAGCCGCCGGTACGATCCTGCAGACGGCGCAGGCGGCTCAGGTGGTCGATACGATCCTCATAGGATTCGAGATGGCCGAAGAGCATGGTGGCGTTGCTCTTGAGTCCGGCGCGATGGACCTTTTCGGTCACCTCCAGCCAGCGCTCGCCGGAAATCTTCTCCGGGCAGATCTGCTCGCGCACCTCTTCGGCAAAGATTTCCGCGCCACCGCCGGGCAGGGATTCGAGTCCGGCCTTCTTCAGCTCGTCAATCACCGCCTCTACGCTCTGACCGGTGATGCGGGCGAAATAATCGATCTCCACGGCGGTGAAGGCCTTGATGTGCAACGCCGGGTTGTCGGCCTTGATCGCCGCGAGCATCTCCAGATAGAAGTCGAAGGGCAGATCGGGGTGCAACCCGCCGACCATGTGGATCTCCGTCGCCCCGGCGGCGGCAGCTTCGGCGGCCTTGGCCAGCACGTCATTGAGGGCCAGGGTGTAGGCGCCGGCATCCCCTTCCCCCTTGCAGAAGGCGCAGAAGGTGCAGCGGTTGACGCAGATGTTACTGTAGTTGATGTGACGGTTGACGTTGAAATAGACCCGATCGCCATTCTGGCGGCGGTTGGCCAGAGCCGCCAACTCGCCGATGGCGAGCAGATCGTTACTCTGGAAGAGTTCCAGCGCTTCGCCATCGGAAATACGTGCGCCGTTACGAACCTTGGCGCGGAGATTTTCAAAAAACTTGACCATGGTTGGATTCCGTCGAAAGTTCGGGCCGGGAGGGCCGGATCAGTCCTTTCCTGTTCCGCTGTCTTCTCCCCAGCGAGGAAAAAGCCGGTGGGGAATGCGCAGGTTATCGAGAATTTTGCCGACCAAGAAATCGACCAGTTCGTCGATGCTTCGCGGTCGGTGGTAAAAGGCCGGCATGGCCGGCAGGATCTGGGCGCCCGCTTGGTCGAGACGCAGCAGGTTCTCCAGATGAATGCGGTTGAAGGGGGTTTCCCGGGGGACGAGCAGCAGTGTGCGCCGCTCCTTCAAGGCGACGTCGGCGACCCGCTCCACCAGGTTGTTCGCCAACCCGGCGGCGATACGCCCCGCGGTCCCCATGGAGCAGGGGCAGATGACCATTGCATCCGGCGCGGAGGAGCCGCTGGCGACCGGGGCGAAAAGGTCGTCCTCGGCGTAATGGTCAAGCAACGCCGCGTCGCCGAAATGGGCGCGCATCTTCTCCCGCCGCTCCGCCACCGAACCGCTTAAGTCCAGCCCCGTCTCATAACGCAGGACATCGAAGCCGCTACGGGTGACCAGCAGCGTCACCCGGCAATCGGCCTTGAGCAGCTCTTCAACCAGGCGCACGCCGTAGATGGAACCGGAAGCGCCGGTGATGGCGACGACGAAATGCTGCATAAACCCCTTGATTATTGATGGGTTGTTGGGATTGGTTCAAACCTGAAATCAGACCAGGGCGTCGACCAGAGTGAAGAGGAAGATCGTCACGCTGATGTAACCGTTCATGTTGAAAAAAGCCGCATCGAGCCGCGACAGATCGTCCGGTTTGACCAGTTGGTGTTCATAGGCGATCAAGCCGCTGACCACGGCGAGACCCAGGTAGTAGATCCAGCCCAGGGGCAGGCCCAGGGGGATAATCAACAGAAACGCCACCATCAATCCATGAAAAACCTTGCCGAGCAGGATGGCGTTTTTGACCCCGAGCCGCACCGGAATCGAATGCAGTCCCTTGCTCCGGTCGAACTCTACATCCTGCAAGGCATAGAAGATATCGAAACCGGCCACCCAGAAGAGCACCGCCAGCCCCAACGCCAGCACCGGCCAGCCGATATCGCCGCGCAGGGCGATCCAGGCGCCGATGGGGGCGGCAGCCAGACAGATGCCGAGGACGATATGGGCGAAAGAGGTAAAGCGTTTGCAGTAGGCGTAAAGAACGAAGAAGCCGAGGGCCACGGGCGCCAGGTAGAAGCAAAGGGGATTGAGCATCCAGGCGGACAGAAGGAGCAGGGCGACGGCGGCGGCGACGAAGAGCCAGGCCTCCAGCCGGCTGATCCGGCCCGCCGGGATGTGCCGCCCGGCGGTGCGGGGGTTGTCCTTATCGATGCCGGCATCGATGATGCGGTTGAGACTCATGGCGGCGGTGCGCGCCCCGACCATGGCCAGGCAGACCCAGAAGACCTGGCCCACCGACGGCGCCCGGCCGCTGGCCAGGGAGGCGAAAACCACCCCCATCAGGGCGAAAGGGAAGGCGAAGATCGTGTGGGAGAATTTGATCATCTCCAGCAGATCATGAACTTTATTGAACCAGACGGCGGTGGACATCGGCACCTCTTATTCCGTGGAAATGGGCCGGAAGCCTTAGGCTTTCGGCCCGCCGAGTGTACACTTCCGCCCCGGCCGGTTCAAGGCCTTTTCCGCCCGCCCCGGCAGCCCGGAATAATCGAAAGCCCCCGGCGAGCGACTCGCCGGGGGCTTCGGTTCTGCTAACGCGAAGGGCTCGCGATTACTTCTTCACACCGCAATCAGCCTGCATCTCCGCCAGTTTCTTGTAGAGATCGTAGCGGGATGCTGTTTCGCGGTTGGCCTGCTCCATGAGCTTCGCCGCCACTTCCGGCTGGGCCTTCTGCAGCACCCGCCAGCGGTTTTCCCCGGTGGCGAACTCTTCGAAGGTAATGGTCGGCTCCTTCGAGTCGAGTTGCAGCGGGTTCTTCCCGGCATCCGCCAGACGGGGGTCGTAGCGGAAGAGCGGCCAGTGGCCGCAGGCCACCGCCTTCTTGCATTCGTCTACGGCAGTGGTCATGTCGATGCCGTGAGCGATACAGTGGCTGTAGGCGATGATCAGCGACGGACCGTCGTAGGCATCCGCTTCGAGCATGGCCTTGACCACTTGGCCGGGATTGGCCATGGAAACCTTGGCGACATAGATGTTGCCGTAGGTCATGGCGATCATGCC
>DIVU01000319.1 GCA_002423365.1 Desulfuromonadaceae bacterium UBA6124
ATTTTTTCCCCCGGCTGAACCACGGCAAACAGATCGCCGGTTTTCACACCCTGGCTCGCGTCGAGATCGATGAGAAATTCTCCCTGAACGGGTAGCACCAAATAGCCGTCGACCGGTTTAAGATCCAGGGTCAGATCTTCAATGGTCCCGGCCAGGGCGGGGCCGGCCTGCAACAGCAGCAGTAACGCCAGAAATGTCATACGTTTGAGAATCAAGGCAACCTCCTGAATATGAACGCTTGGGTTTGCATTTGGTTCCAGCGAATATTTTTTGTCCTGATAAGCACTGATCTTCCGCAAGCCTTGAAAATTGTCATTCCCGAAGAGATTCTGATCGGGAATCCAGCCTTTAACTGGCTGAAATCATGGATCCCCGATAAAGGCATTCGGGGATGACAATTCGTATGCGGAAGATTGGTGCTAATCAGGTTTTTTGTTAACAGGGATATTCAGGATATCCAGGATAAAAATAAAAAGCTTGGGGTTTAGGAATTTATCCTGAAAATCCTGACCCTCCCTGTTCGTTGGGTTGAGTGTATTCTGGTTTTGATAGAAAAAGGGCCGGGCAAAAGCCCGGCCCAATTTAACACGATCATCTGCTTGAAACAATCTCAGAACTTGAACTGGAGACGAGCGTCGGTGCGGAAAATGTCGTCGGCATCACCACCGGTCGACAGCCCATCCAGCGCGTCGCCCGCCACCAGGTAGCCGGCGTTGATAGCGGCGGAGAGGCCCTTCATGATCTTGTAGCTGGCACCGAGCACGAATTCGTGGCCGATTTCGTCATCGCCGAGCAGCTCGTCTTCAGCAGTGTTGTGCCAGAAGTACTTGCCCCAGACGTCGGTCTTGTCGGTGAGGGCGTACTTCACGCCGGCATAGATGATCTTGTAACCCTGATCGAAGACGTAGAAGGCCTGACTGAAGGAGTTGTCGTCGGTATAATTGTCGAAGATGACCACCGAGCCGAGAACCGAGGTGGAAATGTCGATGTGATCGAAGTTTTCCAGATCGCCGTCGTTGGGATCGTCGTCACCGGAGGCATACAGACCACCGAGGGTGTAGGTGAACTTGTCCATCTTGTAGTCGGCCTGGGCATGCAGCAGGTAGGCGCTGCGATCAAGATCGCCTGCATCGCTCTTTGCTTCGCCGGTCAGATAGACGCCGGTAGCCATGGCGGAGAGGTCACCCCAGTTGCCCTTGCCGGTAAGGCCGAGCCAGATTTCGCTGTCGCGGGTCACGGTTACAGTTCCGACAGTCGCATCCTCACCCTGCTCGCGGAAAATGACGAAGCCGTTGACGGCGTTTCCATTGTCAGCGACATAGGTGAGGTCGGCGGCATAGAGTTCGCCATTCTGGTTATCGTCGGCAGCAGCACCGGTTGTAGGCACCCAATCGGTCCGCCACCAGCCGAGGGAGTAGCCAAAGTGGCCGGCTTTGCGGGACCACTTAACCCCGGCGGCGTTGTCCGACCAGACAAAAGCGTTGTACCCAACGGGCTGCAGACCGACGCTGAGGCGGGAAGCGGAGTCGAAGGGCAGCTCGATGTCGGTGTAGGCCCAACGCAGCTCAAGGGTGTCCCTGTTGTCGCCGCCCAGCCCGGTCTTGGCGTCGCCGAACTTGTTGCTACCGAATTCAAAACCTAGCACGCCCTTGACCTTCTGCTCGTCGTCCGAAGCCACAAGGTGGGTGCGGTACTTGAACTCGCCGAAGAAGCCGGAATCTTCGCTTTGTTTCTTGAAATCGATGCCGGAGCCCGAGAAGTTCCTTTGGTCAGCGATGCTGTAGTAGACAGCGGTGTCGCTGCTGATACGGCGGGAAAGGTCGGCCTGGGTGCTGTAGGAAAAANNAACGGTTGTTGAAATCGCCATGCCATTCGACGTTGAAAGCCAGGGCGGGGGTAGCCATGGCCAGGGCGATGAGCATCGCCAGGACAAGTTTAAGCTGTTTCACGGGTTGGTCTCCTTCCATTCTTCACAATGAATTGAATATTAGACCTTTGCACCGGGGTTGTTCCCGAAGCAAAGAGCGCCACATCAAGTGCGGCAGGTTCCTGAGGTCCGTCATACACCCGAAAAGTCCTGCCGGAAAACCGAGGAAGCGGCAGGGCGCACTGCTGTTCGATTCACCTCCCTTGAAATCTGTTGCTTAATGATAAAATCCGGACTTCAAACCGGGGCTCACTTCATTTGTGGTGCCAGCACAGGCCAACCGCTGGCCACCTCACCCACGGCAGACTACCGTTATGGGAAAAAAAATACAACGAAAAATTTTACGTACCTAAAATATCCGGCCAATAAGCCAAAAAGAGTTGTGAATTATTCTGTCGTCAATCGCCGGAGACAATATCGCCATATTGCACCCACTCCTGGAAAATACGGTTCCGACAATATTAAGAAAGCCGAGAGATAGCAAATTATAAATATCGATAAACAGGAACCAAGGTATCGGAAAATTCGATAATTAAAATCAGTATTTCATTCGGCACCCACACTTCCCCGGAATAATCATCAGCCGGGGCTCGACAAAGTCGGAATGTTAAGCGTCTGTCTGGTCTTTTGGTCAATTATGGTAGGGATGTTTTTTTATGGGGCGCAGCGGGCTCGGTCGAACCGATCAGGGCAGCTAATGGTGCCGCGATGCAGATCGCCTGAATGCTGATCGAGAGTTGTAAGCAGAGGAAGGGAGCAGAAAAAGCAACAGGGGCCCTTTTGGGGCCCCTGTTGTAAACCAGATCAGACCTGATTAGAAGAGCAGTTGGGTCTGGAAGCGGAAAGCATCAGCGCGATCACCGTCAGCAGCGAACTGGTCGTTGAAGGCGTAGTCAACCTTGAAGTTGATGTTGTGGCCCTTCAGGAAGTAGTTCAGGCCGATGGCGAAGGTGTCGAGTTTCCTGTCGGTGTTATCATTGTCCTGATGCATCCAGCGCAGCACCGGCTGGATGTGGGAACCGTCGCGGTAGGGGCAAGCCATCAGGTAGCCGGCCTGGATCGAGGCGGTCTGGCCCTCGAAGCCGCCGGCGAAGTTGGGGCCGTCCCAGTCCGCAAAGGTGGCCGAGCCGACGATGCGGCCGTTGCCCAAGGGCTGGTCGATGTGGGCACCGAAGTTAAAGGCTTTGCCGTCTTCCGCGTCGGAATTGCCGATGTAGTCGTAGCCGGCGCTGAAGGAGAGAATATTGAGAGCGCCGAGGCTGTTCATGTTGTAGAACCAGCCGGGCTGGGCATCGCGAAGATTGATCATCACCATGCCGGTTGTGCGCAGGTTTTCATCGGAGTTAATGATGTTGTCACGCTCGCCGTTGAAGACACCTACGCGGTAATCGACGAGGCCGTCCAGCAGGATACCACGTACTTCGACGCCGTCATCCCGCCAGAATGCACGAGAAATTTCGGTAGGAACCTTGGTTACGTTGACGTTGTAGTCGATGCCCAGCAGCAGGGCTGCGGAAGCCTTGTTTTCCACCGAGAAAGGCACCAGGATGCGACCAAAGGAGATGTTGAACTCGGGCATGAACT
>DIVU01000224.1 GCA_002423365.1 Desulfuromonadaceae bacterium UBA6124
TGACCCTGCAATACAAGAAGGCGCAGGGGATGCGCTATGGCGAGAATCCCCACCAGAGCGCGGCCTTCTACGTGGAGAAGAACGTCACCGAGGCCTCCATCGCTACTGCCCGTCAGTTGCAGGGGAAAGAGCTTTCCTACAACAATATCGGCGACACCGACGCCGCTCTCGAATGTGTCAAGCAGTTTAACGAGGGGCCAGCCTGCGTCATCGTCAAGCACGCCAATCCCTGCGGCGTCGCCATTGGCGAGAATCTGCTCGATGCTTACAACCGTGCCTTCGCCACCGATCCCGAGTCGGCCTTCGGTGGCATCATCGCCGTCAACCGCGAGCTGGACGGCGCCACCGCCCAGGCGATCTGCGACAAGCAGTTCGTCGAGGTGATCATCGCCCCGGCCGTCTCCAAGGAGGCGAGCGCGATCGTCGCCGCCAAGAAGAACGTGCGCCTGCTCGAATGCGGCTTCTGGCCGGCCGAGCCGGGGCAGCGCCTCGATTTCAAACGGGTCAACGGCGGCCTGCTGGTGCAGGACACCGACCTGTCCCTCTATGACGAGCTCAAGGTCGTGACCAAGCGCGCCCCCACCGAAACGGAGATGCGGGATCTGCTCTTCACCTGGCGGGTGGCCAAATTCGTCAAGTCAAACGCCATCGTCTACGGCAAGGAGGGTATGACCATCGGCGTCGGCGCCGGCCAGATGAGCCGGGTCAACTCGGCCCGTATCGCCGCCATCAAGGCCGAGCACGCCGGACTCGAAGTGAAGGGCTCGGCCATGGCCTCCGACGCCTTTTTCCCCTTCCGCGACGGCCTCGACAACGCCGCCGCCGTCGGCGTCACCGCCGTCATCCAGCCGGGCGGCTCGATCCGCGACGAAGAAGTCATCGCCGCCGCTGACGAGCACGGCATTGCCATGGTTTTTACCAGCATGCGCCATTTCCGGCACTAAAAGTCAGTGTNNCTCGTCACTCGTCACTCGTCACTCGGAGGTTCTTATGAAAATACTGGTCATCGGCGGGGGCGGGCGGGAGCATGTCCTGGTTTGGAAGATCGCCCAGTCGCCGTTGGTAAAGACCCTGTACTGCGCGCCGGGGAATCCCGGCATCGCGGCGCTGGCCGAGTGCGTGCATATCCAGGCCGACGAGATCGACGCGCTGCTCGATTTTGCTCTGGCCGAAAAGATCGACCTGACCGTGGTCGGGCCGGAAGTACCGCTGACCCTGGGGATCGTCGACCGTTTTCAGGCCGCTGGTCTCGAAATCTTCGGCCCCAGTCAGGCGGCGGCGCGGCTGGAGGGGAGCAAGGGTTTCTCCAAGGATCTGATGGCCAAGTACGGCATCCCCACCGCCGACTATCGCACCTTCACGGACCGCGACCAGGCCAATGCCTACATCCGCGCGCAGGGTGCGCCCATCGTCGTCAAGGCCGATGGCCTCGCCGCCGGCAAGGGGGTGATCGTCGCCATGACCGTTGAGCAGGCGCTGGCGGCGGTGGACGACATCCTCCTCGACAAGGTCTTCGGCGCGGCCGGAAGCCAGGTGGTCATCGAGGAGTTCATGGCCGGCGAGGAGGCTTCCTTCTTCGTCTTCACCGACGGCAAGAACATCCTGCCGCTGGCCTCGGCCCAGGACCACAAGCGCATCTTCGATAACGACGAAGGGCCGAACACCGGCGGTATGGGCGCCTATTCGCCGGCACCGGTGGTGACCGATACGGTGGCCACCGAAGTCATCGAGACCATCGTCAAACCGACCATCGACGGCATGGCCGCCGAGGGCTGCCCCTATCGCGGCATCCTTTACGTCGGGTTGATGATCGAAAGCGGCAAGCCGAAGGTGGTCGAATACAACGCCCGCTTCGGCGATCCCGAGGCCCAGCCGCTACTCATGCGCATGAAGTCCGACATCGTGCCGGTTCTGCAGGCCTGCGCCCGGGGGGATCTCGGCGACGCGACCCTGGAATGGCACGAGAAAGCAGCGGTCTGCGTGGTCATGGCCTCGGGGGGGTATCCCGGCAGCTTTGAAAAAGGGCTGGAGATTTCCGGGCTGGAAGCGGCGGAAGCCGTTGAGGATCTGATGGTTTTTCACGCCGGCACCGCTTTTCAGGATGGCAAAATCGTCAATAACGGCGGCCGAGTGCTTGGCGTGACCGGTCTCGGCGCGACGGTGGCCCAAGCCATCACCAAGGCCTATGAAGGGGCGCGGCTGATCCATTGGCGGGATGTCCATTATCGCAAGGATATCGGGCAGAAAGCGCTGAACCGTTAGCAAAAAATCAACCGGCATTGGGGCCGGCGATGATAGTCCATTTTGACGAGAACGAGGAGCAAGCCATGAGTGACAAGCCGTTGGTCGGGATTTTGATGGGCAGCGACAATGATTACGAAGTGATGGCCGAGGCGGCCCATGCGCTCAAGAGCTTCGGCGTCCCCTTCGAGATGACAGTTTCCAGTGCTCACCGCACCCCTGAGCGCACCGCCAAGTATGTGCGTTCGGCCAAGGAGCGGGGGCTCAAGGTGCTGATCGCCGGGGCCGGTGCCGCCGCCCACCTGGCGGGGGTGGTGGCGGCCGAATCGACCCTGCCGGTCATCGCCGTACCGATCGACGCTACTTCCCTGGGTGGTCTCGACGCCCTGCTGGCCATGGTGCAGATGCCGGCGGGCATCCCCGTGGCGACCATGGCCATCGGCAAGGCCGGCGCCCGCAACGCCGGGCTCTTTGCCGTGCAGATCCTCGCCACCGCCGACGAATCCCTGGCCTTGCGCCTGGCGGATTACAAGGTGGAACTGGCTAACGGCGTCGAGAAGAAGGCTAAATCCCTCGCCGAGCGCCTGGTGCGCGACGGTTTTTAATCGGTAGTCGCGAATTTGGTGTGTTTTTTGAGGGTTTTTCTCGGGCTTTGTTTTCGGGGATTTCCCTTGACAGCTAAAGAACCCCTGTATTAGCTTTTTCGGAGCGGACTGTTCCGCGGCGTTGTGGCGCGGAACAGTCCGTCCGTCGTTTTGTCTGCCGGAGCCGGGTTGCCTGTGGCTCCTTTTGTTTGTTTTCCGGGGTCTTCGCGCGGTCGGCGAAGGCTCCTGTCTCGGGAGTACACGATCTTGCCAGCGAAAAAAAATCCGATTGACGCCCTGTGGGATTTCTTCTGTTCCCTCAAACTGACCATCGTCACCCTTATCCTGCTGGCGGCGACCTCCATCATCGGCACGGTCATCCAGCAGAACCGTTCGCCGGAGGAATACCTCCAGCGTTACAGCGAGAGCACCTACCGCCTGCTCGATTCCCTGCAATTCTTCGACATGTACCACTCCTGGTGGTTTCTGGCGCTGCTCGGAATCTTCTCGCTCAACCTCATCGCCTGCTCGCTGAAGCGCTTTCCCCTGGTTTGGAAGGCGGTCACCCAGCCCCGTCTTGTGGCGGATAACGCCCTCTTCCAGACCTTCGCCAACACCGAAGAACAACTGCTCAAGGGCAAGAGTAGCAGCGAGGTCGGCGAGAAAGTCAGCGCGTTCCTGCGGCAGCATTTCGCTGCGCCGGTTCTCACCGAACAGGACGGCGCCCTCCATTTCTTCGCCCAGAAAATGCCCTATGCCCGCTTTGGCGTCTATGTCACCCATCTGTCGATTCTGATCATCTTCGTCGGTGCCATCATCGGCAATCTCTGGGGCTATAAGGCTTTTGTCAATATCGTCGAGGGGACGAGCGAAAGCCGGGTCTGGCCGCGGGGAAGCAACGCCCCCATCGATCTCGGCTTCACCGTGCGCTGCGACGAGTTTTCCGTGAGTTTCTACGAGGGTTCCAACCGACCCAAGGAATTCAAGAGTCTGCTGACCGTGATCGACGGCGGGCAGGTGGTCAAGGAGAGGCACCCGGTCATCGTCAACGATCCGCTGTCCTACAAGGGCATCACCTTTTACCAGTCGAGCTACGGGCCGACCGGCGACGCCCAGATCCAGCTCCAGGCGACGGCCCTGGCCGGCGGCGAAACCGTCGATCTCAGTGTGCGTCAGGGGCAGCGCGTGGATCTGCCCGGCGGCGGCACCCTGCGGGTACTCAGCGTCTCCCAGTCCTACCAGAACTTTGGTCCCGGGGCGCAACTCGAAGTCGTCGACGCCGACGGCAAGCGTTCCACTTATCTGGTTCTCAAGAATTTCCCGGGCTTCGACAGTCGGCGCGATGCCGCCTACCGGTTCGTGCTCGGGGATTTCAAGCAGCGTTATTACACCGGTTTGCAGGTGGCCAAGGATCCCGGCGTCTGGGTGGTCTGGCTCGGCTGTTTCCTGATGGTTGTTGGCTCGATGGTTGCATTCTTCATGTCCCATCGACGCATTTGGGTGCGGGTCGAGACGGTCGGCGATCAGGTCGGCGTCAAGATCGGCGGCAGCGCCCATCGCAACCAGCCGGGTTTTGAACTCTTTTTTGACGAATTCAAGAAGAACCTCAAATCTGAACTCGCTTCCTGAACCCGGCCGGCTGCCGTTGGAGGAATAAAATGACCAGTTCCCTCTTTTTCAATATCACGACCATCGCCTATTTCGCCGCGATGGTTCTGTTCATCGTCTACATCGTCAGTCGCATCCAGGCCATCGGCCTGACCGCGACCGGGGTGGTCTGGGCCGGTTTCGTCGCCAACACCATCGCCATCGGCCTACGCTGGCGCGAGGCCTACGCTCTCGGTTTCCAGCAGGCGCCCCTCTCCAACCTCTACGAGTCGGTCGTCTTCTTCGCCTGGAGCATCGCCCTGGTCTATCTGCTGATGGATCTCAAGTACAAGCAGCGCGCCGTCGGGGCCTTCGTCATCCCCTTCGCCTTCATCTTCATGATCTGGGCGCAGCTCGGCCTCAACGCCGAGATCCAGCCCCTGGTGCCGGCCCTGCAGAGCAACTGGCTGACCTACCACGTCATCACCTGTTTCCTCGGCTATGCCGCTTTCGCCGTCGCCTGCGGGGCCTCGATCATGTACCTGCTGGTGATCGGCCGGGAGGAGCGTAAGGGTAACAACCAGGGGCTGATGGGGATTTTCCCCAGCGCCAAGGTGCTCGACGACATCAACTACAAGGCGATCATGTTCGGCTTTCCCATGCTCTCGCTGGGGATCATCACCGGCGCCGCCTGGGCCAACTACGCCTGGGGCACCTACTGGAGTTGGGACCCGAAGGAGACCTGGAGCCTGATCATCTGGTTCATCTACGCGGCTTTCCTCCATGCCCGTTTCACCCGGGGCTGGGTCGGACGCAAGGCGGCCTGGCTGTCGATTCTCGGCTTCGCCGCGACCATCTTCTGCTATCTCGGCGTCAACCTGCTGCTCTCGGGCCTGCATTCCTACGGGAGTTAAAAATGTGAGGAGTGAGGGGTGAAGAGTGAGGGGAAAAGGCTTTTACGCCTCACGCTTAACTCCTCACCCCTCACGCGTTTATCCCCCCCAGGAGTTCCCATGAAACTTCTCGGCACGCTGCTCCTTCTGTGGCTGGCGGTCTCGCCAGCCTTCTCCCTGGAAATCACTGCCATCAGCCCCTCCACCACCGTTCCCGGGGGGCTGGTCCGGGTCAGTGGCGGGCCCTTCGATGACGAAACCCTGGTTGTCCTCGGGGATCAGTCCCTGCGCCCGGAAACCTGGACGGAGCGGGAACTGATTTTCACCGTGCCGGAACTGGCCGAGGGGGACTATCGCCTGACCCTGGCCGACAGCCACGGGGGCAACCAACCGGCGTTCATCCTGCGCGTCGGCACCCCACGCCCCGAGATTCGCACCCTGGACCCGGATCGCCTCGATCTCTGCGCCGGCGGCGGCGAACGGCGCATCAGCGTCAACGGTCAGGGTCTGGCCGCCGGGGTCCGGCTGCTGGTCGACGGCGCCCAGCTCCCCGCCGAGCGCCTGTCCGCTAGCCGCATCGACTTCACCCTGCCCGAACTGGCGGCGGGGATGCATCAGGTCGAGGTCGTCAACCCCGACGGCCAACGCTCCCTCCCCTACGCCCTGATGATCGACGGCCAGCCGGAGATCTTCTCCGTCAGCCTCGGCGCCGATCAAGTCGTTGCCTACGAGCTGATCATCCAGGGGCGCAACTTCCCCGCCCAGGCGAACCTGCTGGTCAACGGCACGCCGGTCAACCGCGTCCTCGCCCTCGCCGGCAAACAGGGCGGGGGGCGGGATGAGGTACGCTATGTCGACTGCAGCACCCTGATCTACACCCGCTATCCCTTAAGCCGCGAACCGCTGCCGTTGACCCTGACCGTGGTCGGCCCCGGTGACGAAGGGAGTACCCCCTACCAGATCACCAGCCCCTGAAGCGACACCAGGGCCGGCGGCCACTCCGATGCGGTTCGCTACGCTCACCGGCATCCTACCGTCTTCTGTATCGTCGGGGCGGTTTTATGGGATAAAAGGACGGGGAGAACGGCTCAGAAGACCGAGGCGATGCGTTCGTAGGACTTGGTGAGGCGGCGGGCGGTGGTGACAAAGATATGTCGCAGCAGGGCGATGCCGAGCTGGGAGTGGTTGCGGAGCATCTCTTCAAAATTTTGACTGTGCAGCAAGAGCAGGTCGGCGGTTTCGATGACTTCGGCGGTGACCGAGCGGGGATTGCTGGTCAGCAGGCACAGCTCACCGGCCACCGAGCCGGGAGCATAGAGCCCGACGATCACCTGACTGCCGCCGAACTCCATTCGTTTCTTGATGCCGAGCTTGCCTTCGAGAATAAAAGCGGCAAAGTTGTCCGCATCCCCTTCCCGCCACAGAGTCGTTCCGGCCTCGGCGCGTAGCAACCGACAGTAGGACAGAAACTGCTCGACCTCGTCGGCTTGCAGGCTCTGAAAAAAGGGGAACCGGTTGCGGAGTCCGGCAACGGGCATAGGACAAAGTCCTCCGTAAGGGGCTGATGAAAAACGACGGCTCGGCCTTTAATTCCCTGCAAAATCTAAGCCTGCACTCATCTACAGGGATATTCTTTTCATCCTTCCCTGGCCGCACCGGAGACTTTCGTGCCCATCATCGAAGACCAACTCTTTCGCCGGATCAAAAAGCAGACCGGCCAGGCCATCGGCGACTTCAACCTGATTGAGGAGGGGGATCGCATCGCCGTGGGGATTTCCGGCGGAAAAGATTCCTACACCCTGCTGCACATCCTGGACAGCCTGCGCCGCCGGGCGCCGATCCGTTACGAACTGGTGGCGGTCAACGTCGATCCGGGCTTTCCCGGCTACCGCAAGGACCGCATCGAAGCGCACCTGCGCGAGCACGGCTTCACCTATCACCTGGAAAGTACCGACTGCTCGACGATCATCGACGCCAAACTGCGCCCCGGCTCCTCCTACTGCGCCTTCTGCGCCCGGCTGCGGCGCGGCGTCCTCTATACGGTGGCCGACCGACTCGGCTGCAACAAGCTGGCCCTCGGCCATCATCTCGACGACTTCATCGAAACGCTGCTCCTCAACCAGTTCTACATCGGCACCCTGGCGGCGATGAGCCCGCGCCTGCTTGCCGACAACGGCCGGCATACGGTGATCCGCCCCCTGGTTTACGTGGAGGAAGCCCGGATTGTCGAATTCTCCGAACGCAACGCCTTCCCCATTGTCTGCTGTTCCTGCCCGGTGGTCGGCGCCGCCGACCAGAAACGCCAACGCATGAAGCAGCTGATCAGCGAACTGGCGAAAGAAAATCCCCAGTTGCGCCGGAGCCTGATTGGCGCCCTCGGCAACGTCCAGCCCCGCCATCTGATGGATCCCCGCCTGACGCCTTTCGCCCCCCTCGGCAAGGGGCCGGATATGGTGTAGAATTATCGGGCTGATGAACGATGACCGAACCGGGGGAGAGATGAAAAACGCCGACCACATCGTATTCGACATCGACCTGGCCCAGGAGATCCAGCAACTGCTCCTGCCGAAAAACTCCCCGACCTGCGACTGGTGCTGCCTGGGGGTAAAAAACCGCATGGCCATCGGACTGGGGGGGGATTACTTTGACTTCCTCACCGCCCCCAGCGGCTGTCAGGTGATTTTTCTCGGCGACGTCACCGGTCATGGCCTCACCGCTTCGGTCGTCATGTCGCTGATCTACGGCTACCTGCACCACGCGACGGTGCGCCAGTGCACCCCTCTGGAAACGGTGGCCATGGTCAACAGCTTCTTGCGCTCCTTCGCCACCCGCTCCGACCGCTTCGACTATCTCTTCTCCTCCTCCCTCTTCTTCAGCGTCATCGATCCCGACACCCTGACCATGCGCTACGTCAACGCCGGGCATGTCCCCCCCATGGTGCGGCGCGGCACCGAGATCTTCCACCTCGTTCCCACCGGCGTCCCCTTAGGCTTTTTCGACGATCCGGAAATGGCCATGTGCACCTTCCAGTTCAACAAGGGGGATCGCCTGCTGCTCACCACCGACGGCATCACCGACGCGAGCAACGACCTCGGCGAATTTTTTGGCAACGGGCGTCTGGAAGAAACACTGCGCTCCTTCCAGGGGGACCACCTGGAATTCCTCGAAGAGATCTACCGGGCCATCGCCGACTTCGGCGCCGCCGAGATCCTCAAGGACGACTGCACCGCCATCGTCGCCGACTTTCACGGGCCGGTCTTTCGCTGAATCATCGCAGAATCCAATGACCTGACCGCCGCCCAGACAAGGAGAGAGCCATGCCCCGACCTTCACTGGACAGCCTCAAGACCCGGCGCACCCTCGCTGTCGCCGGTACCCCCTACGACTATTACAGCCTGGCGGCCGCCGCCGAACAGCTCGGGGATCTCTCCCGGCTCCCCCATACCCTGAAGATCCTGCTCGAAAACCTGCTGCGCCACGAGGACGGCGCGACGGTGACGACAGCGGATATGCGCGCCCTGGCCGGCTGGCTGGAAAGACGGCATGGGGAGCGGGAGATCGCCTTCCGCCCGGCGCGGGTACTGATGCAGGACTTTACCGGCGTGCCGGCGGTGGTCGATCTGGCGGCGATGCGCGACGCCCTGGTCCGCGCCGGGGGGGATGCGCGGTCCGTTAATCCCCACATTCCCGTCGATCTGGTCATCGACCACTCGGTGACGGTCGACCACTACGGCACGGCCGATGCCTTCGCCCGCAACGTCGCGGCGGAAATGGAACGCAACCGCGAACGCTACACCCTCTTGCGCTGGGCGCAGCTCGCCTTCGACCATTTTCGCGTGGTCCCCCCCGGCACCGGCATCTGTCATCAGGTCAACCTCGAATATCTCGGGCGCNNCGGCACCGACAGCCATACCACCATGATCAACGGTCTCGCCATCCTCGGCTGGGGCGTGGGGGGGATCGAAGCCGAAGCGGCCATGCTCGGCCAGCCGGTCTCCATGCTCATCCCCGAGGTCGTCGGGGTGCGCCTCACCGGCGCCCCGCGCGCGGGGGTGACGGCCACCGACCTGGTGCTGACCCTGACCGAGATGCTGCGCGCCTACGGCGTCGTCGACAAATTCGTCGAATTCTTCGGCCCGGGGCTGAACCGTCTGCCTTTGGCCGATCGCGCCACCATCGCCAACATGGCCCCGGAGTACGGCGCCACCTGCGGGTTCTTCCCCATCGACGGGATTACCCTCGACTACCTGCGTCTGACCGGACGGGACGATGCCACCCT
>DIVU01000123.1:0-206 GCA_002423365.1 Desulfuromonadaceae bacterium UBA6124
CGTTTCTCAAGGTCCGGGTTCATAGGGGTGCCTCTGTTCATTGAGCAATGTTCATCTGCCTGGCCTTCGGCTCGGCCATTATGACATGTCTGGGGATGCGGTTCAAGGGTCGGGTGGCCGTCAGCGGCGCCTTCTTCGGGATGGGCCATAACGATCTGTATGTCTGCCCACGGCATTCATAGCTTGCAATTTCAGATAATGCCTTG
>DIVU01000123.1:292-6787 GCA_002423365.1 Desulfuromonadaceae bacterium UBA6124
GACCCGATCGCCTCGCTGCGGGGCCGGGGCCGGGGGGAAGGATTAACCACGCGTCTGTTGAAGGAGCGTCGCGCGGACCGCAAGCGCGAAGAAAGGGGCTGACATGGCCAAGCCGACCGTGCCCGGCGCCCTCTATCTCCTCGACACCTCGGCGCTCTTGACCTTCATCGAGGATGAACCGGGCAGCGACCGGGTGGAGGAGGTCCTGCAGGATGCCGCCATTCTCCTGCCCTGGCCGGTCCTCATGGAGACCTACTACATCACCCTCCAGGAGAAGGGCCGCGCGGAAGCGGACCGCCGCTACGCCCTGCTCCGTCAACTGCGGGCGGAGATCCTCTGGGCGATGGATGAGCCGATCCTCTTGACCGCAGCCCGCCTGAAGGCGGAGCATCATGTCTCGCTGGCCGATGCTGTGGTGGCCGCCTTTGCCATCCGGAACAACGCGATCCTGATCCACAAGGACCCGGAATTCGACGCCCTTGAGGGTCTCTTGGCGATGGAGGCGCTTCCCTACAAGGCGAAATGAGAACGCGCTTGTCTAAAGAAAAACTCCCCAGGAAACGGCCCTCCGCGCCGCAGGGCCCGGAACGCGCCCTTTGCGCCGAGCCGATCAAAAGCTGGCCCGCCAAGGAGCGGCCCCGCGAGCGGCTCCTGGCCGACGGCCCGGCTAAGCTCTCCGACGCCGAGCTGCTCGCCGTCATCCTCCGCGTGGGCAGCGGGTCGTTCCAAGGGGGCGTTTCCGGGAAGAGCGCCTACGATCTCGCCCTTTCGCTCCTAAAAGAATTCCGGGGACTCGGCGGGATCGACCGCGCCCACAGCGAGGAGCTGCGGAAGGCCCCCGGCCTCGGCCCGGCCAAGGTCGCCCAGATCAAGGCCGCCTTCGAGCTGGGGAAGCGGCTCTGCGCCGGCAGACTGACCGCGCCGGGCTTCGCATCGTCCACGGCCGTGGCCGGCCACTTCCGTCCCCTTTTCACCGGCAGGCGCCAGGAGAGCGTCTGCGCCCTGTTCCTGGACGGCCAAAACCGGCTCCTCGGGGAACGGGAAATCACGGAGGGCACGCCGACCCAGGCCACGCTCTACGTCCGCCGCGTGATCGAAGAGGCGCTCCGCCTCTCCGCGGCCGCCGTGGTCCTGGTCCACAACCACCCCTCCGGGAACCCGGAGCCATCTGCCGGCGACGACGAGACGACCCGGCATCTTCTCCAGGCCTGCGCGGTGGTCGGTCTGGTCCTTCAGGATCATGTGATCGTCGGCCAAAGCGATCATTACAGTTACAGCGACTCCGGCCGGTTTGAGGAGTTTGCCGAGAAATTATAGGAGGCCCTATGGCCAAGAAGCAGCCAGCGCCGAAACCTTACGCAAAACCCGATCAGCTCCGGATCGAGGGGGACAAGATCTTCAGCCCCCTTCGGCAGAAATTGGTCCAGTTGACGCCGGAGGAACGGGTCAGGCAGGAGTATCTGCTCGTCCTCACCGGCGAGTACGGCTACTCCCTGGAGCAGATCGCCGAGGAGACCCCGGTGGCGGGCCGCGGCTCGGCCCAGGCCCGGGCCGACTTTCTGATCTGGCGCACCCCCGAAGCCAAGCAAAGGCATGAGCACGCCCTGATCGTCATCGAGTGCAAGGCCGACAACGTCACCATCTCCCTGAAAGACTACGAACAGGGCGCCAACTACGCCCAATACGAACATGCCCGGTTCTTCGTCACCCACAACCACCGTGAGACCAAGTATTGGAAGGTGGACGATGCCCGCCGCATGCCCAACTATGACGAGATCGCCAATATCCCCCATGCCGAAGCCACGGACAGGGATATCGATGAATTGCTGGCCCGCCTCAAGGTCTTCAAGGAGGATGAGTTCGCCAAGCTCCTCCACGAGTGCCATAACGTCATCCGCAACCGGGAGAAGCTGGATCCCGCCGCCGCCTTCGACGAGATCGCCAAGATCCTCTTCGTTAAAGTGGCCGTCGAGCGGGAGATGAAGAAGAACCGCGAACGCAACAATCTCTTCACCGTTGAATTCCTGGATTCCCAACGATTGACCCAAGACCCGCTGGGCGATCTCTTCGACAAGACCAAGAAGATTTATGCCGATGATCGGATCTTCGATTCCGACGAGGCCATCCGTCTCAAACCCGCCACGGGCCGGGCCATCGTCAAGCTCCTGGAACGCTACAACCTCTCCGACACCAGCGAGGACATCAAGGGGATCGCCTTCGAGCGCTTCCTGGGCCGCACCTTCCGGGGAGAGATCGGGCAGTTCTTCACGCCCCGCACCATCGTCGAGTTCATGATCCGGATGGTGGAGCCCAAAGAGGGAGACGTGATCTGCGATCCCGCCAGCGGGTCCGGCGGGTTCCTGATCCGGTTTTTCGAGATCGTGCGGCAGCAGATCCTGGCCGATGCCGACCGTCAGTATCAGGCCTACAAGGCCAAGATCGAGGCCGAAAAAAAGCTCTCCGCGGAGAAAAGGGCCGCCCTGCTGAGCGAGAAATTCAATGCCATCCAGGCCACCCTTGACCACGAGGTGACCGGTTCGCGCCTCTGGACACTGGCCAACCGCCGCATCTACGGAACCGATGCCAACGATCGCATGGCCCGCACCAGCAAGATGAACATGATCATGCACGGCGACGGCCACGGCGGGGTCCATCACCACGACGGCTTCCTGAACGTCAACGGCATCTTCGAAGGCCGTTTCGACATCGTCCTGACCAATCCGCCCTTCGGCGCCAACGTGGAGCCGACGGATGTGGTGCACGAGGCCGACGCATCAGTGAACCGCGCCGCGGAAAAACAATACCTGGAAGAATTCGGCGAGCTGTACCGGGAGGCCATGGACCGGGTCGCCGCCGCCAAGGGCAAGCCCATCGCGAGCCTCTTTGAACTTCCCAAGGGAAATGGAAACGAAAAGGAACAGGAGAAGCGGGTCAAGTCGGCCAAGATCAAAACCGAAATCCTCTTTATCGAGCGCTGTCTCTCCCTGTTGAAACCGGGCGGCAGGATGGGCATCGTCCTGCCCGAGGGGATCTTCAACAACCCCTCCCTGGCCTATGTGCGAGAGTTCTGTGAGAACAGGGCCTTCATCCGCGCCGTGGTCAGCCTGCCCCAGGAGACCTTCTTCTCCTCCGGCGCGAGCGTCAAGGCGTCGCTTCTGTTCCTGCAAAAGTTCACCGAGGCGGAACAGGCCGATTTCGACGCCAAGCAGGTCGCGGCCGGGGCAGAGGTGAAGGCGCGCTACGAAGCCGACATAACTGCCGAGACCGCCCGGCTCGAAGCGGCGATCGCGGCAGCCAAGGAGGCGAAGGACGGGGAGCGGCGGAAAGTCCTGCAAAAGGAACTGGCGGACTATCAAAAGCGCATGACCGAGGTCATTGCCCGGGAAACCCGCGCCCTGCTCAAGGAGCGCTTCCCCTATCCCATCTTCCTCTATGACGCCCAGAAGGTGGGGATCACCGCCACGGGCGAGCAGGACCAGAACGAACTCTTTCCCAACGACAGCCAGCCGCCGGAGATTGAAAAGACCTGCCTGGAACTCTACCAGGCCTTTCGGCGCGATCCGCGGCCCTTCTTCCTGAAGGAGGGGAGGGCATGACGGCGACGACCCTCACGATGCCCCGCGCCTTTGCCGTGTGGTTCAAGGATTTAGTACGCTGGGACTATGGATTTTTCAGGACCCTCGCATGGGCGTGGCCCAAGGAAATGCTCCTTCCTGTCGGTATGGTGTTGAAAAGAAAAATAGTCGAGGCTGTAGCGACAGAAGATAAGACGACTCTTCCGATCATCGAAAAGATTAGTTTTGGAGGCCATGTGTCCGTAACAGATGCAGCCTCTCGGAAGAACTATAAAGGTCGCCTTTTCTGGGCAGATAGCGGTGATTTGATTTACAGCAAAATTCGTGTCAAGCAGGGATCTCTTGCGATTGTACCTAATGAACATGCACGCCTGGCCGTCAGCGCGGAATACCCAGTTTACAATGTAGACAAAGAGCGCATAGACCCGACCTTCCTGATGTTGGTATTGAAGAGCAAATCATTTCTATCGATCTTTGAAGGTTTGTCCCACGGTGGCTCGACAAAGACGCGTATCCCTCCGATAGAGTTTGAGCGTCAAAAGATACCGCTACCAGCCCTGGCTGAGCAAGAGGCCATCGTCGCCCACTGGCGCAAGGTTCAAAGCAACATTGCCGCTGCAAACGATCGCATAGCAAAGCTCGAAGCCGCAGTACCGAAAATCGTTTATCAGGGACTCGGGACGCCGCCGCCGGTTGCGGACCGGGCCGCTGACAAATGGCTAGTCATGTGGTGGAAGGATCTGGAGCGCTGGAATTTTAAATATCTGAGCCGCTCCAAAGAAGGTTTGCTGGGTTACACAAAATCGAAATTCCCGATCGAGCCACTGGGCAAGCATCTGGTCGGAACGATGCACGGCTACTGCATCAAACCCGTGGCAGGGCCGTCCGAGCACAAGATGCTGAAACTCAACGCCCTTGATGCGGCCGGCCTTGATTTGACGGCGAGCAAGTTCATTGATATCCCCGATCGCATTGCAAAACGATTTTCACTTAAAAAAAATGATATTTTGATCTGTCGTAGCAATGCTTATGAATATGTCGCCAAGTGCGCCTTGGTCCGTGAAGACCAGCCGACATATCTTTTCCCTGATATCATCATTCGCGCCCGTGTCAAGGACAGTGTCTTGCCCGAATATGTGGCTGAAGTGATTCAAACACCTTTGGGCCGTTCATTCTTCCAAATAAATTCTCGCCGCGCTGTTGGCGGCATGTGGAAAATAGGTACCGAGGATATCGCCAACTTCCCCATTCCTGTTCCCCCGCTGACCGTACAGAAGGAGATTGTGGAGAGGATCACGGCACAACGACGGGAGATCGCCCGGGAAAGGGAAGCAGCCGACCTCCTCGCCCGCGACATCGATGTGGAAGTCGAAGCCCTGATCCTGGGGATCAAGCGGCTGTCTTGAACAAATCGAATAGCGGGCCTTGCCGATTAATCGATACCGAATCGGATTTTTAATCTGGTAACAGTGTGCTCCCACTTGGGGGTGCGGGGCCGGGCAACGGAATTTTGATTCCCGAAGAATCCCTTCTCGTGGATCGCTTCATTGGGATCAACGGTCTTGATCCAGTTGACGCGCACCAGATAGTCGGCTGCATCCGGATCATCTGCAGCGCGCCGAAGGGCTGCTGCTGCCGATGAAACCTTGGCGATGGGGGTTGGTTCTCCCGCGTCGTTCGGTACAGTGAATTCATCGACCACCTGCATCGCTTCCATGACGGTTCCGACGCCCACATAACCCCAACCGGGCATGTTCGCCCAGATGCGGGCTCCCGGTTCCAGCATCCCGAGCGTCTTGGAATACCAGGAACCGCCGCCGGCGACCAAATACCCTCTCTTGAGCCCATCCCGAACCACCTCGATGTCGTATCCGAAGGAAGCGTAGTACTCTCCATTCCACTCGCCCGTCGTAGCCTCTTCGCTCATGCCGGCGGTGACTTCGGCAGGATCGCGGAACCATGCCCTGCTCAGATATTCACGATCCCCGTCCCGGAAAACGCGGAAGAATACTGCATTGATCCGAACGCCATACTCGTCTGCGAGATAACGGACCACACGTTCGGTGCTCGGGTCCAATTGCGCCGCAACTACGACAAGCTCGTGCGCGGAGTTCAATTCGTCGGGCATGGGAATGCCGAACTTTTTTTGAAAGGCATCATCGATTGACAATAGGACATCGCCTTTATGCCAACGTTTTTGGTAATCATCGAAGATCTGTGCGATCCGGTCGTCTTTGAGTTCCCGAACCCAGGAGCCGTAGTCTAGCACCTGAGCGACGATGTCGCGGTAGGTCTTATCGCGCTTGAGTTCCAGAACTACGAGATTCGCATCGCGATCAATGGCAATCAGGTCGATGAAAAGTCCATGGTCTGTCCGTACTTGCCGACCGATGACCAGCCAATGAGGGGAGACGATGCTGATATGGGAATCAATGATATCCTCTAGGCGCGCTTCCAGGTCGAGGGCGCCGAATTCGACAGGTTTCAAACCATCGTTGATGCGCCAGACGCCGAGTTCCAGTGGCATAAGCTCCCTCCCATCGTGCATGTGATTGAGCATCGCTTGGAGAATGCTCACTAAGGCGGTCTACCGAATTCCTTATCCTGGGACGTTCATTTACTTGGAGATTATCACGAAATCTACACTCTCATGGAAGGTATGTCAAATAGGGACTCAAGAAAATGAAAATGTACCTCGCTTGGAATGCCCATGACTTGTGGCTTGGCGATGTAAAGCGCTTCCATAGTTGAACACCGGTATCGTTAGCAGGAAGAAAGTTGTAGGCAAGGTTCGCGCCGGCCACTTGGCGTGGCCGTCACGTCCCTTGCATCTTCCCGTTTCCCCCCTGTCATCCCCCGTTGGGGGAATTCCCGCCCACCACCCCATCAGACGGAAGCAGGGGCCGCGCCAGGGCATTCC
>DIVU01000102.1 GCA_002423365.1 Desulfuromonadaceae bacterium UBA6124
CGGCTTTCCTCCCGTTTTCTCGACATCGCCGACCTGATCCGCGAAGCTTCCCATTACGCCAAGCGCCACGGTCGCGAACTGGTCGGCGCCGAGCAGGTGGAACTTGCCATCGAGGCGCGCATCTACCGGTCGAACAAGGTCGAAGAGCGGATTCAGGAGTTCATCGAGGACGGCACCCTGCTGGTCGATACCGAAGGCGAAGTGGTCGGGCAGGTGAACGGTCTTTCCGTCTACATGCTTGGGGATTATTCCTTCGGCAAGCCCTCACGGGTGACGGTGCGTACCTTTCTGGGCAAAGGGGGGATGATCAACATCGAGCGGGAGGTGAAACTTTCCGGGCCGAGCCATGATAAGGGGGTGCTGATTCTCAGCGGTTTCTTCGGCGAGCGTTTCGCCCAGGACAAGCCCCTGACGGTGGCGGCCTCCATCTGCTTCGAGCAGTCCTACGGCGGGGTGGACGGCGACAGCGCTTCCTCCACCGAACTTTACGGGCTCCTTTCCTCCCTCTCGGGACTGCCGATCCGACAGGGCATCGCCGTGACCGGCTCCGTCAACCAGCGCGGCCAGATTCAGCCCATCGGCGGCGTCAACGAAAAGATCGAAGGCTTCTACGCGGTCTGCAAGGCCTTCGGGTTGAATGGCGAACAAGGGGTGATGATCCCGGTGCAGAACGTGAAAAACCTCATGCTCAAGCCCGAGGTCATCACCGCTGTGCGCGAGGGGTGCTTTCACATCTGGGCGGTGACCACCATCGACGAGGGGATCGAGATCCTCACCGGCGTCCCCGCCGGCGAACGGCAAGCGGGCGGCTCCTGGCCGGAAGGTTCGATCAATGCTCTGGTCGACCAGCGCCTGCGGCAGATGGCCGAAGCCCTGCATAAATTCGGCTCAAGCAAAAACGAAGAGAAATAGTTTCTTGCGTGCCGGGCGGGAGCTAGCCTGTCGCTCAGCACTCAGCACTCAGCACTCAGCACTCAGCACTCAGCACTCAGCACTCAGCACTACCAGAACTGCCACTTCCCAGTTTGCAGCACATAGATCCCCAGGGCCAGATTGGCCACGGCGTGGCTGAGGATGCACTGGGCGATGCTTTTTGTTCGGTAGAGCAGCAGGTTGAAGAAGGCCCCAGCCATCATCCCGGCCAGATAGTGGTTGTGCTCCAGGCCGAAGAGCACCATCGTCGCCAGGAAGGAAAACCAGGTAAAGCGGCCGATGGCGATCTTCATGAAGTCCGGTTCGATAACGTAGCGCAACAGGAAGGAGCGCCAGAAAAGTTCCTCCATCACCGGCACCACCAGCACCGCCCCGGCCAGGCGCGCGGCAATCATCGCCGTACGGGGCGCGCCCTCGGGAATCGTCCTGGGATCGAAACCCTGGGGTTCGCCAAGGGTGGCGAACCCCCAGTCCATGTTGATCCAGAGAATAAAGATTAAAATTCCCGCCAGCAGGCTGAGGGCGCTATGCCGCAAGCAGTTCAGGTCAGCCAGGCGGATTTCTGTGTAGCGTCGCCACAAAAGAACCAGACAGAGGCCCACCAGCGCCGCTTTCACGGGGTAGAGATAGAGCAGTTCCTCCTCGTTCCAGGGGAGCAGCCCCCGCCCCGCGAGGAAACGCGCCCCCTCCTCCACGCCGATAAAGCCCATGAACAGGGCGAACGGCACAATTCGAATCCATCCCTCCGAACGCATGTCTCTCCCTCCTTTTTCTCTTGCTGTTTGCGATTCTTCCTTTATACGTGAGGAGAGCGGGTTTGTCGAAGTCTTCCGTGCATCATCGAAAGCGTCGTGACGAATTTCGACACTTGTGTCGGGATACTTTACAGTCTTCGGCTTTGGTGGAGGCCTTTATTGATTTAAGTAATTGTTATATATATTGAATCTATGTGGCATGAGAATTGAAAATAGACAAATTTTTACGAGCGCGAAGCGCGTTCGTAATCGCTTTATGATCTCGGGGGGGTGCGAGGTTTTCCATGTTCGACCGGAAATGCCGGGGAAAACTGGCTCTCCTCGGGCGCATCGCGGAAGCGGTCGGCGCCAGTGACGAGCTGGCGACGGTGACCCGCCTGATTGTCGAACTGAGTGTCGAGTTCCTGGCGGCGCAGCGGGGCTCCTTGATGCTCTCGGACGGCCATCGGGAGCTCTCCATTATTGCTTCCGTGGGGATGGACCGCGAAGCCGCCCGAGCCTGGCGCGGTCGCCTTGCCCAAGGGGTGGCGGGAACGGTCGCCGCCCAAGGCACGCCGCTGCTCTGCACCGATGTTCTGGCAGACGGACGCTTTCCCGAAGGGTGCCGTGAGCCCGTTCCCGCCCGGTCCTTCATCTCTACTCCCATCGTCGGCAGGGATCGTCTCTTAGGCGTGCTGAACTTTTATGACCCTTTGGCCACGCCCTTCGACGACGACGATCTCGACCTGGTGGGGGCCGTCGCCGCCCTGGCCGCCCTGGCCATGGAAAAGTTGCTGCTGGCCCGAAATTATCAGGATCGGACCGCCGATATCGAGGAGGCCAATCGTCGTCTGATCGCCCAGGATCTGGCCAAGACCGAGTTTTTGACCCGACTTTCTCATGAGTTGCGCACGCCCTTGAACGCCATTCAGGGGGCCATGCATCTGTTGCGTGACGAGCGCGTCAGCGATGCAGCCCGCCGTGGGGAGTTCCTCGATATCGTCGCGACCGAGACGGAGCGGTTGCTGGATATGGTGAACCGGCAACTCGACTTTTTGCGGATTGAAGATGAAAGCCGCATGCTGCGCAAAACCTTCCTCTCTCTGGACACCCTTTTGCGCGAGGTGTTGCGCGTAGCTCCGGGGCAGAAATTCGCCCGCTACCGGCAGTTGGAGATTGAGCTCGACATTCCTCGGGATCTGGAGGAAGTGGTTGGCGACAAGATTCTCGTGGGACAGATGTTCGTACACCTGCTTGACGGCCTCGCTGCCTATCTGACCCAATCGGCGCGACTACGTCTTTCCATCCGCGAGCTGGAGGCGGTTGGAGTCATGTTGCAGGCTTTCGAGGAGGTTCCCGAGACGGTTCAGGATGGGTTGCTGGCGGTGAAGAACATCTACCGTTCTGATCGCCCCGAGGAGTCGGTCAAGTTTTACCTGGCGATGAAGGTCGCGGAAAACCACGGCTGGCGGCTCGGCATCGGCAACAGCGAGGAAGGCTTCCGGGTCAGTCTGCACATCCCCCGGGCTCGGGCCATGCGTCGCGATACGGCCCTGGCCATGGTCATGGATCGGGCGCTCGGCTTTGTTTCGGAAGTGCTCGGGGTTGACACCTGCTCGCTCATGCTCAGCGATGAGCTGACCGGCGAGCTGACCATCCGCAGCGCCCTCGGTCTCGACGACTGGATCGTGCAGCAGACCCGTATCCGGCCCGGCGACCGCATCTCCGGTTGGGTGGCCCAGGAAGGGCGGCCGGTGCTGATCGGGAATATCGAGACCGACCCCCGTTTCGCTCGCAAGAACCTGAAGGGGCAATACCGTTCCAATTCCCTCCTCTCCCTGCCCCTGCTGCATCAGGGGCGACCAGTCGGTGTGCTCAACCTGAACAACAAGAAGAACGGCGAACCCTTCTCCGAGCAGGATCTCGCCCTGGCCGCGCCGATCTGCGAGCGGCTCTCCCTGCTGCTCGAAAAGACCTCCCGCAGTTGCGACCACGAGGGGGAGTTGCGGGATCTGGTCGCCGGTCTCGACGCCCTGCTCTCCGCCGAGCAGCGCTACCGGAAAAAGAATTCCCGTTACGCCGACCTCTTGGTCAAAGTCCTGGCGCAACTCGGGGCCTCCTCCCGAGAAAGAGCTCTGGCCCCCTACGTCGCCCTGGTTTACGATCTGGGGTTGATTGCCCATGACGAGCGCCTGGCGACGCGAAAGCGCCCCTTGACCCCGGTCGAGGCCTTGGTGATTCGCAATCATCCCCAGGCCACCCTGGATATGCTCGAATCGATCGAGTCTTCCCAGCTGGTCGTCAAGGCGGTTCTTCATCATCACGAGCGCTTCGACGGTCAGGGCTACCCCGACGGTCTCCAGAGGGACGAAATCCCGCTCATGGCCCGGGCTCTGGCGATTGTCGACGCCTACTGCGCCATGACCGAGGACCGACCCTATCGCGCCGCGCGCGGCTCCGACGAGGCTATGCGCGAGTTGGAGGCCGGGGCGGGCACATTGTACGATCCCATTGTGGTCGAAGCCTTGCAAGCGGCTTTGACTAGATGAAAAACTCTTTGTTTCTTTTTCCCGACAGGGTAAGTCGCTGATTTTAAATAAAAATGCGGATGTTTTTGCGGATGTTGTTGGTGATTTGCGACAAATGGCCTTGCGGTAGCGGGATGCTTTGCCTGGGCGTTTTGCACTTCATTGTAATAGTTGGATTAAATTGATTGGATCGGGATTTGCAATAAGGCTACAATTGCGCCGTTTTTCGGTTTTTTTGATGTTGTAAATCGCATTATGGAGGGGGTGTCCTGAACACCAACCTTTTCGCCGAAGGAAGCCCCTTGAGCCCCTTTGAATTCCAAAAAATCGAACAAGAAGACCCGCTGTTTCATGAAGTTCTTGCCCTGCGCTACAAGGTCTATTGCGAAGAGCGCGGATTTGAAAATCCCCAGGACCATCCCGACGGATTGGAACGGGACGATTACGATCCTCACGCCGTCCATTTCGCTGCCCTGCTGAAAAATACCCGCAAGGTGGTGGGAACGGTTCGTCTCATCCTCCATTCCGAACGCAGCTTCCCCATCGAAAGAGCCTTCACCTTCAACAAGGATCTTTCCCATCTGCATCCCCGCCAATTGGGAGAAGTCTCCCGCCTGGCCCTTTCAAAATGCTATTGCCGTGAATTGCAGCAGGCACGTCTGCGTTCCGATTCGGAGGCCGGCGAGGTGGTGAACGGGCTGTTGCGCTGTCTGGCCGAGGAAAGCCTGGACCGGGGGATTTCCCATCTGTACGCGGTCATGGCCAGGGGACTGCCGATTCTTATGGCCCGGCGCAAGGTGCTTTTTTCGCAGATCGGCCCGGAACGGGAATATCACGGACTGCGCGCGCCCTATTTGGGGGCGGTGCGTGATATCGTCAACCGTAATCCGGTCATCTTTCATACCTGTCAGTCCGAAGCCCCCCTGGAGGCCGTGGCCTGATTCCTCACGAGGCCTGGCGCATGGCCTTGAGTACGAAATGCCGGACGAGGCGTTGCAACGGGTTCTTTCCGCCCCCCCAGACGTACCCCCGGTGCATCTTTCCCAGTAGCATGTCGATCTGCAGGTAATGGGGGACCGGCTTGCTGGTCCCCTTTCCGGTCAGGATTTTCACCACCTCGGTCGCCACCAGCGCGGCCGCCAGGGTGCAGGCCGGCGCCACCGCCGGCCCCTTGCGCTCTTTCACATTCACCTTCCGCCTGTCCAGATAACCCAGATGATAGGGGCGGGGGGCCAGCCCCGCGGCGAACGCCGCCAGCTTTTCCAGTTCATCCATCCCGTCGTCAATGCCGAAGTAATCGTCGAAGCTCATCCCCTGTGGCGCGAAGACCTGCAGGGTCGCGCCGAAGCCTAAGGGGGCGGCGGTGAGGGCGTAAATCCCCTTGCTCCGTGCCCGGTTGAAGACTAGGCGGCGGATCTCGATTTCAAAAAATTCGATGCCGTCGACAAAAACCTCGACCCCCTCCAGAAAGTCATCGATGTTGTCTGCTGAGACTCCTTGGGGGAAGAGGATGATTTCCGCCTGGGGATTGATGTCGCGGATCATCTCGGCGAGCACTTCGGCCTTGTGGCGGCCGCTGGTGCTGTGAAAGGCGCCGAACTGGCGGCTGATATTGACCGGCTCGAAAACGTCGAGATCGGCGATGTTGAATTTTCCGACACCGAGCCGGGCCAGGGTCAGCAGATGGATGCCGCCGACCCCGCCGGCGCCGGCCACCGCCACCTTCGCGTTCAGCAGTCGGGCCTGTTCCCCTTCGGTAAGCAGACCGATGTTCCGGGAAAATTCGTTGTCGATCAGCGAGCCGATATCGATCATGGATCACTCCTTTGGAAGAAAACCGTCGAGAGCCAGTTTCCGGCGAATGGTGGGCAGCAGGGCGCGGGCCTGCTCGCGGTCTTCAAGCCCGGCGATGAGAACCTTGTACGTCCCCCCGCTGCGATCGATGGCGACCTGATGCTCCGGAAAGGCGGCCCCGGCCCGGTTCCTCAGGGCTTCGGCGTTGGCGGGGTCGTTGAAGGCGCCGAGCTGGATGCTGTGACCGGGCGTGGTCTCTTTCGCGATAACGGCAGGAGAGGCGGGTAGGGGGAGGGGAGCTTGCGCCCGGGGGGGAGTTTCCGGTTCCGGCGTCGCCGGAATCGGCGGGGGAAGGGACGTTGTCGTTGGCACCGGTNNGGCTGTGGCTGCTCTTCCAGGGGGAGAATCTCCCGTTCTTCCAGCCATTCGTCCAGCGGCGAAGCCAACGCCGCGCGCAGATAGGCGAGGTCGACGCCCAGCTCGTTGATTTCCCGGCGATATTCGTAGTAGGCGCCGAGCAGCTCCGCTTCCCGGGCGAGAACATCGGCCAGGGTGCTCTGCCCTTCGTCGAACTCCGCCCGCACCCTTTGCAAGGACGTCCGATTCAGGCGGATTTTCAATTCCCAGGCATCGACGAGCAAGGTTTTCTCCCGCACCTTCCCCCAGAGGTCGTCGACTTCGTCGGAAATCCCCCGGGCATGGACCGCGCGCTGATGGGTCAAACGCAGGCGCTCCGCTTGGGCCCGACGGATCTCGGTGAGGTTTTTCCCCCACTCGAAAATCGTCCATTCCAGAACGGCACCGGTGCTCCAGACTTCGTCCCGGTCCAGGTTGTTGTCATCCTGGCGGGTGTATTGACCGAAGAGGGAGATCTCGGGATAAAGCCGGGCGCGGGCCTTGCGCACCTCCGAATCCGCCGCCAGCACCTGTTGCTCCAGCGCCAGAGAGTCGGCGCGAGAGGTGGAAGCTGCGAGTGATGAGCCTTCGTCCGTGACTTTCGGGCGCTGGTAATGGCGCGGGGGACGGAGGGTCAGGACCGTATCCTTGTCGAGATAAAGGGCGTTTTTAAGCCGTTCGACGGCGACCTTCTCGCGAATCCGGGCGCGCTGGGCCTCGGCTTCGGCAAAGGCCAGTTCACTCTGCTGACGCAACAGATCTTCTTCTTGGGCGTATCCTTCGCTCCGCCGTTCCCGCAGCATCCGCAACCGTTCCCGTCGGCTTTCCAGGGTTTTATCCAGGCTCTCCCGCTGCAGTTGAGCGCTCAGCGTTTTCAGAAAGAGCTCTTCGGTATCCCGTCGCGCCAGCTCCGCGCGGCGCTGGGTTTCGTAGCGCGCCTGAGCCTCCAGGCGCTGCGTTCGTTCCAGTTCCTGACGCAAGGCGCCCCCCCGGTAAAGGGGCTGTTCCAGTACCAGGCTGGCCGAACGGAAGCGCCGGTCGCCGTAAAGCTCCACGTCTTGAGCGGGGAGTCCGGAACCAAAGGCGTCGGCGTCGATGATCAGCCGGTTCGGCCGGTCGAGCAGGGTGTAGGAAGCGTCCATGCGCAGTTCGGGCAGAAAATTCTTGCGTGCTGCGGCAACTTCCTCGCCGCGGGCCTCTTCCCGTGCCTGGGCGGCTTTGATCTCCCGGTCATTCTGCATCGTCAGGCTCAGGCAGTCCTCCAGACCCAGTTCCATGGCCGAAACCGGAAGCGCCGTGAGCAGGAGGATGAGAAGCCCGAGGGCATTGATTCGTCGCATGGCTTTATTCCAGGAACCGGACATTGACGGTCATGCCGTGAACCAGTCCCGTGTAGTCGTCGAGGGCGATGTAGACTTTCTGGGTGTTGATATCGAAGGAGGCCATGGGATCGAAGGTGCGCTGGGATTTCCGCGAAACCGTGGGGAAGATGCGGTAGACCTTGCCGGTGTAGGTTTTCCCCGGCAGATTGTCGACGGTCACCATGACGCCCTGGTCGAGAACGACCCGGCCGACATCCGACTCCTCCACCTCGGCGTGAATGCGCGGATGGTCGGGATCGATCAGGGACAGCAGGGGGGCGGCGATGTCCACCGACTCGCCGGGTTCGACAAAGCGTTCGATGACCAGGGCGTCGAAGGGGGCGGCGACCGAGTAGTCGGCGAGCTGCGCCCGCTGGTATTTGAGTTCGGCGCGGATTTCCGCGACGCCGGCCTTTGCCTGATCCACCGTTTCCCGTCGGGAGCCGCGCCGCAGTTTGTCCTGCTGCGCCTTTAGTTCGTCAAGCTGGGCTTGAGCCACGCGCCGGGCCTCCTCCGCCTTTTCCCAGTCGACGCGGGTTGTCGCCCCTTTTTCCAGCAGCCGCTGTTGCCGTTCGGCCTCGCTTCCGGCCTGCTCGAAGACCGCTGTGGCTCGCTGCACGGCACTGTCCCCGGCCGCCACGTCCTCTTTCCGGAAACCCGAGGACTGCTCCTGCAAGCCCGCCTGGGCGGCCAGCAGTCGCGCTTCGCTCAATTCGACCTGGGCGGCGACCTTGCGCTCGTTCATGCGCACGAGCACCGTACCGGCGCCGGCGCGATCCCCCTCTTCGACGGTGATCTCCATGATTTCTCCGGCGACCCGGCTGCTCAGCACGACTTCCCGGACGCTCTCTACCACTCCCTTGGCGGTGAAACCGGCCGGTGGCAGGGGCGGAATCTGCTGGGGCGCGGTACGCGGCGCGGAGGAATCTTTGCCGATTAACCCGGGGCCGAAAAGCGCCAGGATCACAGCCGTCAGGGCGAGAAACAGAATCAAAAACAGGCCGGCACGGCTATTTTTCATGATGATCTCTGCCTTTCATCGACAATGCGGCCGTCTTCCATGGTCAGAACGCGATCAAAGATATCTTCGATGCGGTTGTCGTGCGTCGCCACCACCACGCATTTCTTTTGCTCAACGGCCAGGGCGCGCAGAATTTCCATGACCTTCTTGCCGTTGACGTGGTCGAGGTTGGCGGTCGGTTCGTCGGCCAGGATCAAAGGGGATTCCACCGCCAGCGCCCGGGCGACGGCCACCCGTTGCTTCTGCCCTCCGCTCAGATCTCGGGGCAGGAAGTCCGCGCGCTCGTTCAGGCCCACCTCTTCGATCATGCCTCGCGCCAGATCCTCCGCCGGCTTTCCGGTCAGGCCCTTGATCTTGAGCACCAGCATGATGTTCTCGTACACCGTCAGCGCCGGGAAGAGGTTGAATCCCTGGAAAATGTACGAAATATACCGTTTGCGCAAGGGCGGCAGATCTTTTTCCCGCAGCCCGAAGATTTCGTTGCCGAAAAGTTTGAAAGAGCCCCCCGT
>DIVU01000334.1 GCA_002423365.1 Desulfuromonadaceae bacterium UBA6124
AGGTCTACGACCTGTTCATCGACCTGGATGCCACCGAGGAACAGCTCGACTTTCCGGTCCTCTACTGCAACGCCCGCAAGGGCCTCTGCCGGACCACGCCCGACGGAGCCGACGAGACGCTGATTCCCCTCTTCGAGGAGATCCTCCGGACCATCCCGGCCCCTGGCTTTGATCCGGACATCCCCCTGCAGCTCCTGGTCACCTCGCTGGACTACGACGACTACGTGGGGCGTCTGCTGATCGGCCGGGTCTTCAACGGAACCGTGAGGAAGGGAGACCCCGTGGTGCTCTGCCGACGCGACGGCCGTCAGGCGCCCGGCAAGATCGTGCAGCTCTACGGCTACCAGGGGCTCCGCCGCGCCGAGCGGCTCGAGGCCGGTCCGGGGGATATCGTGGCGCTGGCCGGGGTCGAGGAGGCAAGCATCGGCGACACGCTCTGCCTTCCCGAGCAGCTCCGTCCCCTCCCCCCCATCACCGTGGACGAACCGACCATCGCCATGCTGTTCTCCGTCAACACGTCCCCCCTGTCGGGGCGCGAGGGGCAGCACGTGACCTCCAACAAGCTTCGCGACCGGCTGGCCAAGGAGCTCTTGACCAACGTGTCCATCCGGATGGAGGCCACCGACGCTCCCGACACCTTCAAGATCTCCGGGCGCGGCGAGCTCCAGCTCGCCATCCTGATCGAGATGATGCGTCGGGAGGGCTACGAGATGTCCGTCGGCAAGCCCGAGGTGCTCACCCGCACGATCGAGGGAACCCGTCACGAGCCCATGGAGCTGCTGGTCGTGGATTGCCCCGAGGAGTTCATCGGCGCCGTCACCCAGAAGGTCGGCGGACGGCGGGGCAAGATGACCAGGATGGTCAACAACGGCAGCGGCCGGGTCCGGCTGGAGTTCAGCATCCCCTCCCGCGGGCTGATCGGCTTCCGCTCGGAATTCCTGACCGATACGCGGGGCACCGGCATCATGAATCATCTCTTCGACGGGTACGCCCCCTGGCAGGGGGATATCCCGCACCGCCCCACCGGCTCGCTGGTGGCCGACCGGCCCGGGCGGGCCACCGCGTACGCCATCGGACACATGCAGGCTCGCGGCGAGCTGTTCGTGGCGCCGGGAATCGAGGCCTACGAGGGGATGATCGTGGGCGAGAACTCCCGCGAGAACGACATGGACGTGAACATCATCAAGGAAAAGAAGCTCACCAACATGCGGGCATCCACCGACGAGGCGACGGTCAAGCTCATCCCCCCCCGGCTCCTGAGCTTGGAGCAGTGCCTGGAATTTCTTCGCGAGGATGAGCTGCTCGAGGTCACCCCCCAGTCTCTCCGCCTGCGCAAGAGGGTTCTCCCCGCCATCAAGCGGAAGGGGAAGCCGGAGTAGCGTCCCGGGGCGATCGGATCACCGCGGGACGCGCGCCCGGTGCAATGCCTCCAGATAGCCGGCGGGAAGCTTGACGGGACGCCCGGCCGCCGAGAACCAGCGCGGGGCATCCGCGTAGATCCAGACGAACTCATCGGCAGCATCCAGGGCGGCGCGGACACTCGCCTCGAAATCCGCTGGGGTGTAGTAGTTACGGCTGCCGTCCAGCCCATTCCACGCTCGGCCCTCCGGATCGTAGTCCACGAAGAGCCCGAACCCCACCGAGACCCGCTCCCGGTACCGGATCGGATCCGCCACGATGGAAAGCAGCTCCTCGCGAATCATCCGGAAGGCGCCCCTGAACTTCGTGGTGTCCTTGTCGTGGAAGTAGGCCGGCTCGAAGCCATCCACCAGCCTGGTACGGCCGCTGGCGACATCCAGCATGCCATCCAGCATCGCGGGTAGCAACCCGTACTCGCATTCGGCCAGCGGGATCCCCCGCCGTGCCATCTCCAGCCACGGGCCCGAGTAGCCAAAGGTCATGAGCAGCGTCAGACCCGGAAAGCCCTCCTGCATGGCCGCCATGATCTCCTGGCCCCGTTGCCGAGCCTGCCCTGCATATCCGATCCAGGGAACCCCGCCCGCGCGGCGTTGCCGCCGATAATCGAACAGGGGTGCGGCGTAGGCCTCGGTGTCCAGGAGTATCCCCGCAGCGCCTCCCTCCCCCGCCAGGCGAGTCGCCGTCCGCACGTTCGCCAGGAGGGGGGCAAAGTCGTCGAACCAGTCCAGGTCTCCCGGGGTCACATTGAGGCGGAGAAAGTTGTGGGTAAAGCGGCGGAAGCGGGTGGCAAGAAGGTCGGCCCGTGCGGACGAAAGCGAGGCCGGGGAAATCGGGAGACCTCCCCAGGCCTCCCATGCGAGCTCCCCGAGCCGTCCGTCCGGCCGGACGTACGCGGCGCGGAAAACACAGCCGTCGAACGGAGCGGCCTCCATCTGCGCGGCATGCCGCCGCAAGAAATCCGTGTCCGGCTCCCCTCCGCTGAAGGCGATGAGCCGCTTCGAAGCGACGCCGGTCCGTTTCGTCGGGAGCGCGCAGCCCGCGAGCACCCCGCAGGCCCCGCCGCAGCAGCGCAGTAGCTCCCGGCGTGTCACCCCCGTGCGCCGTTCAGGAGATGGCCCAGCCAGCGCGCCTCCTGGAGCGCTCACCCGCCGGCCCGGTTCTTCCGGTTCTGGTGGACCCGGTCGATGTGCGCGCGGGCGGCGGCCAGCGCCGCATCCCTGGAGGCGTGGCTCCCCGGAACCCGCCCCTGCTGAGGGGTCTTGGCATGCTCTTGACTGTCCGTGGCGGGAACCTCGACCAGCGCGAAGCTCCAGGCGCCGGGTCGGGTCTCTTCCGTGTACACGTTGAACCCGCGGTACAGCTCCGTCCGCTTCATGGCCATCGCCCGTCCCTCCTCGGCACGCCCGATGCGGCTCAGGCCTCCCCCACCCCCACTGACCACTCTAGCAAAGATGCGCGCCCGTGTCACGCAGCCGGCGCATGGCGGAGAACACACTGGGGGCCGCGCGATACCGCGCGGCCCCCAGTGTGTGCGCAAGCGGGCCGATCGCCCGGGAGGCCTCCCTCAGGCCATCAGGCTGCAGATGGCGGCGACGTTGATCATGTCGTCGGTCGAGCAGCCGCGGCTCAGGTCACAGTAGGGTTTGTTGAGACCCTGGACGAACGGCCCGACGGCTTCGGCTCCGGCCAGCCGCTCGGTCAGCTTGTAGCCGATGTTGCCGGCGTCGAGGGTAGGGAACACGAGGACGTTCGCCTTGCCCGCGACAGGGCTCCCCTTGCACTTGCGCTCGCCGATCGAGGCGACGAGGGCGGCGTCGGCCTGCATCTCGCCGTCGAGAAGAAGCTGCGGAGCCTTCTCCTTGGCGATCCTGGTGGCGCTGACGACCTTGTCGACGTCGGCGTGCTGCGCCGAGCCCTTGGTCGAGAAGGAGAGCATGGCCACGCGCGGCTCCTCGCCCGTCACGGCCTGGAAGTTCTTGGCCGAGGTGATGGCGATGTCGGCCAGCTGGGCGTCGGTCGGGTTGGGAACGACGGCGCAGTCGGCATAGCAGAGAAGCTTCTCCGGAAAGACCATGATGAAAAAGCTCGAGACGGTCGAGATCCCCGGCGCGGTGCCGACGGTGTGGATGGCGGCGCGGAGCACATCGCCGGTCGAAGAGAGGTTGCCGCCGACGACGGCGGCGACCTTGTCGACCGCCAGGCAGAGCCCGGCGTAGTAAAGGGGGGTCTTGGCGAGTTCGGCGGCCTGCTCGCGCGTCATACCTTTCGCCTTGCGCCGCTCGAAGAGCAGAGTGACGAGCTCAGGATAGGAGGAGTCCGTTGCGGGATCGACGATGGGGACGGTCCCGAGGTCGATCCCGTTGTCCGCGGCAATCTTTTGGATCGCGGCCGCCGGACCCACCAGAAGGGGATCGACGATCTTCTTGTCCCGCAGGGTCAGGGCCGCCTTGAGGGTCCGGACGTCTTCGGCGTCGGGAAAAGCCACCTTGCGGAACTTCCTGGCCGCCTTGTCGCGGCTGTCCTGAATGAAGGTATTGCCCATATGGCACGCTCCTTGCTGCTGGTGGGTGATTGTGGGGATTGTATATACTCCAGACCCTCGAGACTGTCAACCCAGTCCGGCCCACTGTACGGTCCACCGGTTGTTCAACCCGCGGCCGGTCCCGGATTGACATTTTTCCTGTTCGGAAACAGAATGAACTGCCAAATTTCACAAGGAGATACCTATGATCATCCTGTCCCTGAACTGCGGCAGTTCGTCCGTCAAGTACCGCCTGTACAACTTCGATGAGAGGGCGACCCTCGCCACCGGGGTCGTCGAGCGGGTCTCCATCGGCCAGAGCTACATCCAGCAATCTGCTCTGGGCCGGGACCCGTTCAAGCTCGCCTACGAATGTCCAACCCACCGCGAGGCCATCAAACTCATCATCGACACCCTCCTCGACCCGAAGATCGGGGTCATCGACGACCTGGCGAAGATCTCGGCCGTCGGACACCGCATGGTCCACGGCGGTGAGAAGTTCACCAAATCGGTCAAGATCACCCCCGAGACGATCGAGACCTTCAAGAGCCTCTACAGCCTGGCCCCCTTGCACAATCCGCCCAATGTCCTGGGGGTGGAGGCCGCGCTCCACGTGCTGCCCCACATCCCCCACGTCGCCATCATGGATACGGCCTGGCATCAGACCATGCCGCCGAGCTCCTACATGTATGCGCTGCCGTACGAATGGTACGAGAAGTACGGCGTCCGGCGCTACGGCTTCCACGGGACCTCGTTCCTCTACGTGGCCAAGCGGGCCGCCCTGCTGCTCGGCAAGGATCCGTTCGACTGCAACCTCGTCTGCCTCCACATCGGCAACGGCGTCTCGGCCAACGCCATCAAGAAGGGGGTCTCCTTCGATACGAGCATGGGCCTGACCCCCCTCGAGGGCCTGATCATGGGCACCCGGGCGGGGGACCACGATGCGGCCATCGACCTCATGATGATGGAAAAAGAGGGCATCTCCCCGAGCAAGATGAACGACCTCCTCAACAAGAAGTCAGGGCTGCTGGGGATCACCGGCAAGTACGCCGACCGGCGAGACATCGAGAAGGCAGCCGACGGAGGGGATGCCCGGGCGAAGCTGGCCATCGAGATCGAGGCCTACCGGATCAAGAAATATATCGGGGGGTATTCGGCCGCCATCGGCGGCGCCGACGCCATCATCTTCACGGCCGGCGTCGGCGAGATGTCCGATCTCATCCGCGCCAAGTCGCTCGAGGGGTTGGAATTCATGGGCATCAAGCTCGATCCGGCCAAGAACAGGCTGGCCACGACTCGGAACGCCGAGACCGAGATCTCGGCCGCGGACTCCGCGGTCAAGATCTTCGTCATCCCGACCGACGAGGAGCGGGTCTACATCGAGGATGTCATCGCCATCCTCGAGGGCACCTACGACGAGCACACCCGCTTCACCTACCGGTTCCAGTCGCCGGACTACGTCAATTCCCAGCGCGAGCAAGACTTTGCCAGGGAGTGCCAGACGAAGCCGGGACTGGCAGCCATCCAGGTCAAGCCGAAGAAATAAGGAGGGAGTCGGTTCGGGTGACGCGGGCGCCGCGACCAGGCGGCGCCCGCGTTTCGTTTTCCGGAACGGGCGTGCGTTTCCGCCGCCTCCACCGGCGAGCGGCCCCAGACCAGGAAAATGCGCCGGGCATCGCCGTGGTGAGAAAAGACACGCTGCGGCCACCTCGACAGCCGGCGACCGCAGCGCTCGTGTCGTGCGTTTTCGCTGGCCGGTGCTAGCTCCCGGGCTTCGCGCGCCACCGCAAGACCGGCTGCCTGGCTGCCCTGGTCTCGTCCAGTCGCCGCAGCTTGGCCTTGTGGGGAGCGGACGTGACCGTCTCCGGCTCCGTCTCCGCCTCTTTCGCGATGGCCAGCATGGCGTCGACGAACTGATCGAGGGTCTCCTTGCTCTCGGTCTCGGTCGGCTCGATCATGAGCGCTCCCGGGACGATCAAGGGGAAGTAGATCGTGGGGGGATGGAAGCCGTAATCCATCAGACGCTTGGCGATGTCCAAGGTCTTGACCCCGTGCGGCAACTGCTTCGCGTCCGAGAAGACCGCCTCGTGCATGCACGGCCGGTCGTAGGCCAGCTGGTAGGAGTCCGCCAGCCGGCTGCGCAGATAGTTCGCGTTGAGGACGGCCATCTCCGCAGCCCGCTTGAGTCCATCGGGGCCGAGACTCCGGATGTAGCAGTAGGCCCGGACCATGACCCCGAAGCTCGAGGAGAAGGCTCGCACCTTGCCGACGGATTTGGGTCGGTCGGCGTCGAGAAGGAACCCCTCCCCCCCTTTTTGCTTCTCCACCGTCGGGACCGGCAGGAAGGGGGCCAGATGGCGCTTGACGCCGACCGGACCAGCGCCCGGTCCGCCGCCCCCGTGGGGTTGCGAGAAGGTCTTGTGCAGATTGACGTGGATGACATCCGCTCCCCAGTCCCCGGGCCGGGTGATCCCCATGATGGCGTTCAGGTTGGCCCCGTCGCTGTATACCTGTCCTCCCTTGGCGTGGACGATCTCGGCGATGTCGACCACGTGCTCCTCGAACAGCCCCAGCGTGTTGGGGTTGGTGAGCATGATGGCCGCCACATCCTCGTCCATGAGCGCGGCCACCGCCTCGGGCTCCACCACTCCCCTGGGGCCGGACTTGACCGGAATCACCCGATAGCCGCAGAGGGCCGAGCTGGCCGGGTTGGTTCCGTGGGCCGACTCGGGGATCAGGATCTTGCTCCGGGGATTCCCGCGGGCCTGGTGGTAGGCCCGGATCATCATCACCCCCAGCAGCTCCCCATGGGCGCCCGCCGCAGGCTGCAGCGACACCCGATCCATCCCCAGGATGTCGGCCAGATAGCGCTCGAGTTCCCAGAGGAGCTGGAGCGCCCCCTGGGCCAGTTCGTCGGGCTGGTAGGGGTGGGCCTGGGCGAACCCCTTCAGGCGGACCAGATCCTCGTTGATCCGGGGGTTATATTTCATGGTGCATGAGCCGAGCGGGTAAAAACCCAGGTCGATGCCGAAATTCCACTGCGACATCCGGGTGAAGTGGCGGACCACGTCCACCTCGGAGAGCTCCGGAAGCCCTGACAGGTCCCGGCGCAGCAGCCCTGCGGGCAACAGGGCGGAGGCAGGCTTGTCGGGGACCTCGCAGGGCGGCAGGGAGAAGCCGACCCGGCCCGGCGAGCCCTGCTCGAAGAGCAGCGGCTCGTTGAAGATCAGGCCGCTGGTTCCCACCGTCGTCCGCGGATCGCTCATCGCACACCTCCCAGGGCCGCCGTCAGGGCCTCGATCTCCTCGCGTCGGTGCTGCTCCGTGACGCAGACCAGCAGACAATCCGCGTACTCCGGGTAGAATCGGCCCAGATCGAGCCCTCCCAGTATCCGCTTCTTCCGGAGCTGCGCGAGTACCCGAGCCGGGGGGCGCTTCATCCGCAGGACGAACTCGTTGAAGGTGGCGCCCGTGAAGCGCGGCTCCACCCCCGCAACCTTTCCGAGCTGCCGTCGGGCAAAATCGGCCATGAGCAGATTTCGCCGGGCCAGCTCGGCAAGCCCCCGGGGGCCCAGGCTCGCCAGGTAGATGGTGGCCATCAGCGCGATCAGCGACTGCGAGGTGCAGATGTTGGAGGTGGCCTTCTCCCGGCGGATATGCTGCTCCCGGGTGGCCAGCGTCAGGACATAGCCGGTCCGGCCCTCCTGATCCACCGTCTCGCCCACCAGGCGGCCAGGCAGGTGCCGGACGTGTCGCTCGCGGGTGGCGAAGAAGCCCAGGGCCGGTCCGCCGTAATTCATCCCGGTGCCCAGCCCTTGCCCCTCGCCGGTCACGATGTCGGCCCCGCACTCCCCCGGGGATCTCAGGAGGCCCAGCGCGACCGGCTCCGCCACGCAGACGATGAAGAGAGCTCCGGCGCGGTGGGCGGTCTCCGCCAGCGCCTCGAGCTCCTCGATTCCCCCGAAGAAGTTCGGGTACTGGACGACGAGGCAGGCGGTCTCCTCCGAGACGGCAGACGCCGCCTGCGCCGGTTCGACCGTCCCCGACTCGCCCACCGGAATCTCGGCGATCCGGAGACCCGCCTGGTTGGCGTAGGTCTGCGCCACCTGTCGATACTCGGGATGGATCGACCGCGCGACCGCCACACCGCGGCGCCCGGTGATGCGGTGCGCCATCAGGATGGCCTCGGCCGTGGCGGAGGCTCCCTCGTACATGGAGGCGTTGCTCACGTCCATCCCGGTCAAAAGGCAGACCAGCGTCTGGTACTCGTAGAGGGCCTGGAGGGTTCCCTGGGAGATCTCGGGCTGGTAGGGGGTGTAGGCGGTCAGGAACTCCCCGCGCGAGACCAGATGGTGGATCACCGCCGGACTGAAGTGGTTGTAGCAGCCGGCCCCCAGGAAACTGCTCCAGCTTTCGGCATCGGCATTTTGCCCGGCCAGCCCTTGCACGAGACGGACGAGGTCCGCTTCGGCGAGGGCGGGCGGGATGCGCAGGGGCCTCCGGAGGCGCATCGACTCCGGCACCGTGGCGAACAACGCCTCCACCGACGTCGCCCCGATGGCCTGGAGCATCGCGTCCCGATCATGATCCGTACTGGGTATGTAGCGCATAATTGCCTCGCTCTCAGTATCCGGGGGGATGCGGGGGCCAGAGGGCCCCGGCGCCCGGCGGGCAGCGGCCGCAGCGGAGTCTCCGAGCGGATCATCTGCGGCCTGGTCCCTCNNTCTTCGCTCTTCAGGTACGCCTCGTAGGCGGCCGCGTCCATCAGGCTGTCGAGATCCGCGGGGTTCGCCAGCGCCACGACGATCATCCAGCCCTTCCCGTAGCAGTCCTGGTTGACCAGGTCCGGGTGCCCCTCCAGCTCCCCGTTCGTCTCGACGACCTCTCCGCCCGCCGGAGTGTAGATGTCGGAGACCGCCTTCACCGACTCGACGACCGCAAAGGTCTCCTTGGCTGCCAGGGTCCGCCCCAGCTTGGGCAGATCCACGAAGACGACGTCCCCGAGTGCGTGCTGGGCGTGGTGGGTGATCCCGATGCGGCCCTTCCCCCCCTCCACCTTGATCCACTCGTGCTCTTTCGAATACTTCAGGTCGGCTGGTACCATGCGAAGGCCTCCTCTGTTCGAAGGACGGTGCTGCCGGAATTCTCGTATCGCCTTCAAGCGGGCCGCGGGAGCGCACGCCCTGTCGCCTGTCTCCGGCCGGACGGCCCCCGCCACACCGGAATCGGCGGCCAAGGCGGAGCCGGGATAGCCGGTTCCCCTCGCAGCCGCCGGTCGGATCGGACGGTTACCTGGGGCGCTTGTAGAAGGGGGTGGCCACCACCCGGGCGGGGACCGGGACGTCCCGGACGGCGACGGCGATCTCGGTGCCGACCGCCGCATGCTCGACCGCCAGGTAGCCCAGGCCGATGTTCTTTCCCAGGGTCGGCGAGGGGGCGCCGCTGGTCACCTCCCCGATCGGTCGGCCGTCCTTGAGGATCGGGTAGTGCTGGCGCGCGATCCCGCGGCCGACCATCTCGAAGCCGACCAGCTTGCGGCGGATGCCCTCCGCCTTCTGACGCCGCAGGGCCTCCCGACCGATGAACTCCCCCTTGTCCAGCTTCACGATCCAGCCGAGGTCGGCCTCGAGAAGGGTATGGACGTCGTCGATGTCGTTGCCGTAAAGGGCCATCTTCGCTTCGAGCCGCAGGGTGTCTCGGGCCCCCAGGCCGCAGGGCAGGAGCCCAAGCGGCCTCCCCGCCTCGATGAGGGCGTGCCAGACCGGCTCGGCGTGCTCCGGGGCCAGGTAGATCTCGAATCCATCCTCGCCCGTGTACCCCGTCCGCGAGAGGAGGGCATCCCGCCCGAGCACCTCGGCGCGCAGGAACCAGTAATAGCGAATAGCGGCCAGGTCCGCGGACGTCAACCGCTGCAGGATCTCGAGAGCCCGCGGCCCCTGGATGGCCAGGAGGGCAAAGTCGTCGCTGCGGTCCCGCACCTCGACCCGGCCGGTGGCCCGGGACTGCACCCAGGCCACATCCTTGACGATGTTGCCGGCGTTGAGGGTCACCATGTAGCGCTGGTCCGCCAGCTTGTAGACGGTGATGTCGTCCACGAAGGTCCCGGCCTCGGTGGGCAGCGCGGAGTACTGGATCTGCCCCACGGACAGCCGTGAGGCGTCGTTGGTGGTCAACCGCTGCAGGGCCTCCAGGGCGTCGGGCCCCACGAATTCCACCTCGCCCATGTGGGACACGTCGAAGAGCCCCGCGGCGGTGCGGACTGCCCGGTGCTCGTCCAGGATCCCCGTGTACTGGACGGGCATCTCCCAGGCGCCGAAGGGAACCATCCTGGCCCCCATGCTGCGGTGAATCTTGGTGAGCGGAGTCTGTCTCAGGGGGCTGCCGTCGGACGTCATAGGGCATCTCCAAGGAAAGCAGATGAGCGGGAGGAGTGAGCGAGGAAGGCCTCCGACACGTCGCGCGCCATTCCCGCGGGCGATCCCGCGGCGCTGGAGATCGCTCGACTGTCAGATGTGCGCCGGCATGCATCCTCTCGCGAGGGCGGACGCGTTCACGCCGCGTCCAGCAGAATTCCGGCCGATTCTTTGATCTTGCACCCCGTTTGTCAAGGAAAATTCGGCCCGGGGAGGCTGCGCGGCGAATCTCAAATCGTGCAGATTCTGAGCAGCAGCGCCTCCATGAGCAAGGCCTCGGGCTGGCCGGTGGTCTTGAGCTTCAGATCCGTTTCGGCGATCGCCTGAAGGGCGTCGAGCAGTCCGTCCAGGGAAAAAGCCGCCGCGGCGCAAAGCAGCCGGTACAGGCGGAAGGGGTGGATGCCCTGGAACGACGCAGCCGTTTTTCCGGCTGCCGCCTCGTCTGCCCCCCTCCCCTCCGCTGCGAGTCGCGGAAGCACGCGTGCCTGGAAGGCGGGATAGGCCATGGCCGGGTCGAACTGGCCGTCAAGCCTCTCGTCGATCAATTGCCGCCAGAGGATCAGGGTCCGCACTTCGCTGGCGAGCATGCCGAGGAGCATCACCGCGGGCTCCCGCTGCGCGAAGAGCCCCCGGAGCGCGCTGATGGCCCGGGCCGCGTCCCGCCCCCCCATCGCGTTGGTCAGATCGAAGATCCCGGCTTCGCGGGAGACCGACAGCACCTGCCTGGCATCCGCCAGGGTGACCTTCGTCCGGGACCCGACATACTGGAGCAACTTCTCCAGCTCCGACGCCAGGGAGCGCATGCTGAGACCGGTCCGCTCCAGGAGGTATTCTCCCGCCTCCCGATCGAGGGTCTTGCCGGCCTCGGATACCGCCTTCCGGATCCTGGCGCGCGCGGCATCCAGGCTCATCTGGGTTTCGTACGCCTTCCCGGACCGGAGGCTCACGTCGATGACGGTCCCCGCCGCCTTCATTTTTTTGAACAGAGACCGCCGTTCGTCCACCATCTCGCAGGTCAGGATAAGCACGCTCTCCGGGGGGAGTCCGCGCTCCAGGACCTCCTCGTAGAGCCGCCCCGGATCTCCCTTCGACCCCGCGGGGAGGGAAAGGTTTTCGCGCAGGATCCGCTCTCCCATCTCGCGAAGCCAGGATTCCCCCTCGGCGTCGCTGCCTCCCCCCTGGAGGCGCCGCGCCTCCTCCGCCGGAAGCGCACCGCGCGTGAGCCGATCGAGCAGCTCTTCTCCGTTGCCGGATCCTGCCAGTCCCTGCAGGAACGCCTTGAGTGCCCGCTCGATCTCCCCCTCTCGCCAGGCGGCCCGGCTTCGGTCGAAGAACTTCCCGCTGGTCTGCTTGCCGGCGAAGGCCTTGCTGTCGTATACGACAACGACCTTGATCCCCCCGAAGAGCGATCCGGTGCGAAGTCGTCCCGGAAGGCTGGCCAGCTCGTGTTCCTCGGGGACGACCTCGACGCTGAACGTCCGCTGCTCGGCGGGAACCAGCGCCTCCAGTAGCCGCGCGACCCCCTCCCGCGCCAGGAACTCGTCCCCGTGAAACAGGTAGAGCGATGCGCGCTTTCCCGCCCGGATCGCCGCCAGCGCCCCGTCGACGGCCGCCGTCATGGGGTTCCTCGATCGACGGAGATCGGGCGCTCCGACCGCACTGCGCTCCGCCCGTTCAGCACGGCCAAGAGTTCGGACCCCAGCGAGGCGACCCGCCAGCGCCGGATCCCGTCGATCAGCAGGAGGTCGGCCGGACTGGATGGGGCATCCTCCGCCAGGCGCTCGATCAGACGACGGGGGAGGAGTACCCCCGGGTCCAGCTGCAGCCGCTCTGCGGCCACCGCCCGCCAGGCGGTCAGGCTCTCGACCCGACGCCGGACCGCAGGCAGCATGCGCGGCCGCTCGCGCCTGGGGATGACGGGGTGCTGAGAGGCAGGCAGGGAAAGACCGTCCGCCACTGCCGCGAGAATTCGCGTCCCCAGTCGATCGACCACCTTGGAGGTGCAACCCGGGAGGCAGAGCAAGGCCGCCGGAGTCCTCGGCGCCTCCCGGGCAATGGCGAGCATCGTCTCGGCGCCCAGCAAGCGGAAGGGGGGCCGTCCGAATGCGTGGGCCCATTCCTCCCGTGCCGCGAACAGCGCCCGCAGCACGGACAGGCTCGATCCGTCCAGATCCCTCGCCCCCTTCAGGGACAGGTAGCCGTCCGGATCGAAGACGCGCAGGGAGGCCGGGATCTCCTCCAGCGCGGCGCACTCCTCCATCAACCATGCCTCGCGCCCCGCGATCCGGATCTCGTCGAGCAGCCGCTCGTGGAGGGGGATAAGGTTCCGCACGTCGGCAGCAGCGTAGGCCTCCTGCTCCGCGCTGAGCGGACGGCGAGCCCAGTCGTCCTTCTGCCGCGAGGGGCAGGCAGCGATCCCGAACGTGCGCGTCAGCAGATCGGACAGGCCGAGTTCCGCGAGGCCCAGGAGCTGCGCCGCCACCATGGTGTCGGTGAGTCCCGAGAAGCGGAAGGCGAAGTCCCGCTTGAGCGACGCCACGTCGTAGGAGGCCCCGTGCAGGACCTTGCGGATGGCGGGATCGGCGCAGATCGCGCCCAGGGGGGTCAGATCGGGAAGCGCCAGGGGGTCCGCCAGATAGACGGAACCGTCCGGGTGAGCGATCTGCAGCAGGCAGACCTTCTCGGGAAAATGGTGCAGGCTGTCGGATTCCGTGTCCAGGGCGATGACGGACGCGTCCGCAAGATGGACCGCCATCCCATCCAGCGCCTCTTTCGTCCGCACCCAGATCGCCGGCGCCTCCGCCGAGGATTCGCGCATCACTTGACGGCAAGCTTTCCGGTGGGGGTGAGTGGGCCAATCCATCGCCCGGAGGTGCAGGCGTATTCGTGCACCCCCGATCGATCCGCCAGCCAGCTGATCTCCACCCGGGTGTTGGCGGGAATCTCTTTCCGGATGCTCGCGCCCGGAACGAGGAAGAAATGGGCTCGGTCCACGCTGGTGACCTGGAAGGTGAGGACGATGGCCCGCCCTTGCCGGTCGGCGGCCAGCACAGCGGGAGTACAGCGCCCCCCCTGCGCCACGATCTCGAAGCGGACGTGCGGCACGTCCGCGGGCATGGCGGCGCGGGGCAGATTCTCCGGCATGAGCCGCGCGCATCCGGTCATCGTCAGCAGCCCCAGCAGCACCACCATGGCTCGTCGGTCGGTCACGTCACCCCTCCCCTGTCCCCCGAAGCTCTACTAACTTATCATGCGGCACTGGATTGCGCAACGCACCGACGGGCGCCCGATGCGGAAGCGGGTTGACCGAGCGGCAGTCCTCGCGCTATATCTCTGGGGTGGCGCGCCCGGAGACGCGTCCACGCTGATCCGCTGGATTCCCTTCGCCGATGACGAGGTCGCCCATGCCCACGGGAAAGCGCCGCCACCCGATGTACGAAGGCATTGCCCTGCTGGCCGACCCGCTCTACGGGTACATCCAGTTCACCCAGCCGACGGACGAGTCGCACGAGGAGCGCACCGAGCGGGACCTGATCGACACGTCGTGGATGCAGCGGCTTCGCCGCATCCATCAGCTCCAATCGAGCTTCTGGGTATTCCCGTCGGGTGAACACAGCCGCTTCCAGCATTCCCTGGGGACCATGCACATGGCGGGCCGCTTCGCCGACCGGCTCTACCCCAGCCTGAAGAAGGAGGTGCGCGGCTGCCCCTCCTATCCCCTGGTCAAGGAGCTGTTGCGGGTCACGGGGCTGGTCCATGACATCGGACACGGCCCCTTCAGCCACTTCTACGACCAGCAGTTCCTGGAGCCGACCTACCATACCACCCATGAAGGGATCGGTCAGCTCATCGTCCGTGAGAAGCTGGGGGAGATTATCCGCGGCATCCGGCGCAGCCCCGACGGACCCTTCGAGAAGGACGAGATGCTCCTGCCCGAGCAGGTGGCCTACCTCATGCGCAAGCCGGATCCCGGCGGCGACCAGATGCCCGCCTGGCTGAAGACGCTGCAGCCTGTCTTTTCCGGCATCTATACGGCCGACAACATGGACTATATCCAGCGGGATGCCTACATGACCGGCTTCTCCCTGGACATGGTGGACATCGACCGGCTGCTCTACTATACCTTCGTCACCCGCGAGGGCCTGGCGCTGCACAAATCCGGCTCCTCCGCGCTCCGCCGCTTCGTCAATGCCCGGTTTACCATGTACGCCGACGTCTACTATCATCGCACCAACCGGGCGATCGATCTGCACATGGCCGAGATCTTCCGGGAGACCCTGGAGCTGCTCTTTCCCTTCGATCCCCGAGCGGAGCTGGACCGATATCTGGAGGTGAGCGACTGGTCCCTGCTGGAAGGGGTGCGTCGGTTCCCCGGAGACCCCGGACCGCAGCAACGCGCCCTGGGGGCGGAATGGGCCAAGATCTTGACCCGAGAGGTCAAGTGGCGGATGGCCTACGATCATACCGAAACCATGGACGAGCCGCGCGGCAAGAAGTTCTGGTCGGCCGCCGACCTCGAAGCGGCTATCCGTCGGGCGCTCCCGCCAGCGCTCCACGACCTGCCGTGCAAGGTGGATGTGGCTCGACAGGATCCGCGGCCCCTGAACCCCTGGACCGAAGAGACCAAGAAGATCCTCATCTACGATCCCGCCACGGAAAAGGCCTCGCCCCAGCCCGTGGAAGACCTGTTCCGCTACATCCCGGCCCGGGTCGCCCACTACCGGATCTTCGCGCTCGACCACGCCCACGACGGAGAGCTGGCAGCCGCCACCCGGGAGGCCCTGGAGAACGGCAGCGCCGAAGCCTTCAAGACCAACCTCTAGTCCGGAGTCCGGACGATCCGCGATGGACTCGGAGGGACTGGAAGCGCGACGGCCGGCAGCATTGTCCGCTGCCNNCCGTCGCGCTTCTCCCCTGCTGGCCGCCGCTCTAGGTCCCCATCTCCCACGACGCCAGGTACTTGCGCTGCTCGTCGGTGAGGGTATCGATCCGGACGCCCATGGAGGCAAGCTTGAGCCGGGCGATCTCCTGATCGATCTCCCGCGGTACCCGGTAGACCTTCTTCTCCAGCTCGGCCCGATGCTTCACCACGTATTCCGACGCGAGGGCCTGATTCGCAAACGACATGTCCATGACGCTGGCGGGATGCNNCACTCGGCCTGCAGGGCCTGGGTCGCGAAGCTCATGTCCATGACGCTGGCGGGATGCCCCTCCGCCGCCGCCAGGTTGATGAGGCGCCCCTCCGAGAGGAGGTAGATCCGCCGTCCGTCGGTGAGCGTGTACTCTTCCACCCCTTCCCGGATCGCGGAATGGCTGCCGGCGAGGGATTCCAGGGCGGGGATATCCAGCTCAACGTTGAAGTGGCCGGAGTTGCAGACGATCGCCCCGCTCGGCATGACCGCAAAGTGCTCCTTGCGGATGATGTGCATGTTGCCGGTCACCGTGACGAAGATCTCCCCTTGCCGGGCGGCCTCCAGCATGGGAAGCACCGTGTAGCCGTCCATGACCGCTTCGATGGCCCGCAGCGGATCCGTCTCGACCACGACGACGTTCGCCCCCATCCCGCGCGCCCGCATCGCCACCCCGCGCCCGCACCAGCCGTAGCCGCACACCACGAATCGCTTGCCGGCCAGGAGGACATTGGTCGCCCGAAGGATGCCGTCGATGGTGCTCTGGCCTGTCCCGTAGCGGTTGTCGAAGAAGTGCTTGGTCTCGGCGTCATTGACCGCCACGATGGGATAGAGCAGGACGCCGTCCCGTTCCATGCTCTTCAGCCGGATGACGCCGGTGGTCGTCTCTTCGGTCCCGGCAATCACGTCCGCGATCAGGTCCTTGCGCTGACTGTGGATCACGCCGATGGTGTCGGCCCCGTCATCCATGGTGAGGTTGGGCCGGAACTCCAGGGCGGCCTGGATGTGCCGGTAGTAGGTCTCCTTGTCCTCTCCCTTGACAGCATAGACGGGAATCCCGAAATCCTGCACCAGGGATGCCGCCACGTCGTCCTGGGTGGACAATGGGTTGCTGGCGCAGAGGCGCACGTCGGCTCCTCCCGCCTTCAGCGCCCGCATGAGGTTGGCGGTCTCCGCGGTCACATGGAGACAGGCCGACACCCGGAGTCCCCGGAGAGGCTTTTCCCGCTCGAATCGCTCCTCGATCATGCGCAGGACCGGCATGGCGATCCGTGCCCAGGCGATGCGACCACTGCCCTTCGTTGCCAGCGAGAGGTCCTTCACATCGTATTCCATCAGGTCATCCTTTCGTGCGAAAGGCCAGGGCGCCCCCGGCGCCCTGGCCCCGCTCACGAGATCCGGCAGTTCGCCGTTCGTCGTCTGGAAACTTCTCTGCCCCCCGCGCCACTCCGCGAATGTCCGGACCCCGGAGGAGAGGCCGGCTCGAAATCCGAGGCGGTCAGGCGCCGAGCTTGCCGGCGTCCTTCCGGAGGGCGTCCGCCTTGTCCGTCTTTTCCCAGCTGAACTCCGGCTCGTTCCGGCCGAAATGCCCATAAGCCGCCGTCTTTCGGAAGATCGGCCGCCGGAGATCGAGAGACTTGATGATGCCTGCAGGGGTGAGCTCGAAATGCGTGCGCACCAGCTGCTGCATCTCCTCGTCGGGAATCGCCCCCGTCCCGCGGCTATCGATCATGACCGAGACCGGCTCGGCCACGCCGATGGCATAGGCCACCTGCACCTCGCACTTGTCGGCTAGGCCTGCCGCAACGAGATTCTTGGCCACGTAACGGGCCATGTAAGAAGCACTGCGATCGACCTTCGAGGGATCCTTGCCGGAGAAAGCGCCGCCGCCATGAGAACCCTGACCGCCATAGGTATCGACGATGATCTTGCGCCCGGTCAGACCGCAGTCCCCCATCGGACCGCCAACCACGAAACGTCCCGTCGGATTGATGAAATATTTGGTCTTTTCATCCAGCAGGTTGTCAGGAATGACTTTTTTCACGACTTCTTCGATAATCGCTTCCTTGAGGGTCTCGTAGCTGACGTCGGGGGCATGCTGGGAGGAGACGACAACCGCATCGACCCGAATCGGCTTGTCATTGATGTACTGGATGGAAACCTGGGACTTGCCGTCCGGCCGCAGAAAGGAAAGGAGACCGCTCTTGCGAACATCGCTGAGCCGCTTCGCCAGTTTATGGGCGAAGGTAATGGGCATGGGCATGAGTTCGCGGGTTTCGTTGCAGGCGTAGCCGAACATCAAGCCCTGATCACCGGCCCCCTGCTCCTTGTGCAGGCCCTCCCCTTCGGTCACGCCCTGGGAGATATCCGGGGACTGACGGTCGATGGAGGTCAAGACAGCGCAGGTTTCCCAATCGAAGCCCATAGCCGAGTCGTTGTAACCGATTTCCTTGATCGCCTCGCGGACGATGACCGGATAGTCGATGCGGGCGTTGGTGGTGATTTCGCCGGCGATCACCGCCATTCCGGTGGTGACCAAGGTCTCGCAAGCTACTCGGGAGCGGGGATCCTGGGCGAGGATAGCGTCGAGAATGCTGTCGGAAACCTGATCGGCGACTTTGTCGGGATGCCCCTCGGTAACGGATTCGGAGGTAAAAAGAAAATCGGTCATGGCCATGGAGTGTCTTCTCCCTTGAAATAACGTAATATCTTGATCCGGCTGAAAAATAACGATTTATAGCAAGAGCCGGCGCCAGGGTCAATAACAAACAGGGAATCAGGGGACCGGAGGGCGGAACAGCTCGGGGAAACGCCGGGTCATTTCGGCTTCCAGGCAGCGATTGATCTCCGAAGCGGTCGGAAAAGTCAACAACTGTTCCAGCAGTTCCTCCCCTTCCGAGCGGCGGACCTGGCGCAGCACCTCTTTGACCCGAGGGATGCTGGGTGGGTTCATGGACAGCTCGTCGAAGCCCAGCCCGAGAAGCACCAACGTGTAGAGAGGATCGGAGGCCATTTCGCCACACATCCCCACGGGGATCGACGCCGTCCGGGCCGCCTGGCAGATCAAGCGCAGGGCGCGGAGGATGGCGGGGTGCAAGGGCTCGTAAAGATAGGCCACATGCTCGTTGCCGCGATCGACGGCAAGAAAGTACTGGATCAGGTCGTTGGTGCCCACGGAGAAAAAATCGACTTCCCGCGCCAGCAGGTCGGCGATAAGCGCCGCCGAGGGAATTTCGATCATTATGCCGATGGGTAGCCGGGGGTCGTAGGCGACCCCTTCCACGGTCAGTTCGGCCTTGACTTCATCACACAGCTCCCGGCAGGCCCGCAGTTCGGCGATACCCGAGATCATCGGCAGCATCAGCCGCGCCTGGCCGAAAGCCGAAGCTCTGAAGATAGCCCGCAGCTGGGTTTTAAAGAGCCGCCGCTCCTTCAGGGAAAAACGTACCGCCCGCAGGCCCAGGGCCGGATTAAGTTCGTCGGAGATGTTGATTTCCGGGGCCAGCTTGTCGCCGCCGAGATCGAGGGAGCGAATAGTCACCGGCTGTGGAGCCATAGCCTCAAGAACCGCCCGGTAGGCTGCGAGCTGTTCCTCCTCGCTCGGGGGGGCAGAGCGATTGAGGTAGAGGAATTCGGATCGGAAAAGGCCGACCCCTTCGGCACCATGGCGCAGGGCCAGGGGAAGTTCCTCGGTCAGTTCGACGTTCCCCCGCAAATGAATCCGGACACCATCCAAAGTTTCCCCGGGCAGCAGGCACAAGCCGAGCAATTCTTCATCCCGCGCCGCCTGAACCAGCTGCTTCCGTCGATATTCAGCAATGGTGGCGGCACAGGGGTTGAGAATCAGAATCCCGAGGTAGCCATCGACGATCACGGACAGGCCGTTGGGGACGCGCACGGTCAGCGTTTCGAGGCCAACCACGGCGGGGATTCCCAGAGAGCGGGCCAATATGGCGGTATGGGAGGTCCGTCCGCCGAGATCGGTGGCGAAACCGATGACCCGAGCCTTGTCCATCTGCATGGTATCGGCGGGTGAAAGGTCGTGGGCGATCACTACCACCTGATCGGAGATCCCGGCGATGGGTTGCTGTGCATACCCCTTGAGGTTACGCAACAGACGTTCCCCCACCGAGTCGATATCGGAGCGTCGCTCCCGGAGATATTCGTCCTCGATCGCGTCGAAGACTTCTCGAAACTTCTTAAGGGTGCGCTTCAACGCCCCTTCGGAATTGAGAAAATCCTCCCGAATCAGCTTGACTACCCCATCCAGCAGCAAACGATCTTCAAGAATCAGCAAATGGGTGTCGATGATGTAGAGATGCTCCGCCAGTTCCCGGGCGGAAACCGTCTCGCGGACTTCTTTGAGCTGCCGCTTGGAACTTTCCACCGCCGCCATGAAAGCCGCGACCTCACCGGCAACCTCCCCCGGCGCAACCCTCCGCTCGATCGCTGAAAGACGCTGTCGGTCGATCACATGGGTGCGTCCCAGAGCGATTCCCGGCGACGCCGCCACCCCGACGAGCAGGGTGTCCTCAGGGATGTCAGTCTTCACCAAAACCATTTTCCACCAGTTGGGCTATGGCCGAAAAGGCCTCTTCCATATCGGGTCCGGAAACGCTGATTTCGATCTGCGATCCCTTGGGGGCGGCGAGCATGAGAATCCCCATGATGCTTTTGCCGTTGACTTCCATCCCCTCTTTTTCGACGGTCACATCCGACTGAAAGCGATTGGCCGTCTGCACCAACTGGGCAGCGGCACGGGCATGTAGCCCCAGCCGGTTGACAATGGTGAAGCACTGTTTTTTCATCGTTTCATCCCCGAAAGCAACGTTGTTCCACAGTCAAATCCGCACATTGAATCAGCCAAAAAACACCAGGAGAGCCGCCGACATGAGCAGGATCAGGATCAGGTTGGACACCCCCAGGCGGGCGAGCCCCCCCAGCAGCAGGACAGGCAGAAGGGCGCAGGGACCCCAGGCCGAAGCGACCTCCGCGGAGCGCAGGGTATCGGCGACGAGCACGGCGGACAGGGCACCGAGAAGCAGAGCGGTGCCTTCCTTGCAACGCACCGCCAGATCAGGCAGGCGGTAGCGCTGAACCCGCCCGATCATCCCCAGTCCCTGCCGATAACCACCGCGCAAACCGGCGATCAAGGCCAACCCGTGAGGAAGGTTGAAGAACAGAAGAAAGGCCAGCGGCGCCCACCAGAAACCGGCCGCCGCCAGAAGCAGGGCCAGCGCGGCGAAAAGGGGGCGTAGCCCGCCCCAGAAGAAAGCATCCCCCATCGCCGCGAAGGGCGCCATGATCATGCCCTTGAATTCGCTGACATCGAGCGAACCCTCTGCGTGAAGAGAGCGCTCCTCTTCGAGGGCTAGGGTCGTTCCGAGAATTGGTCCGGCCATGAACGGATGGGTGTTGAAATATTCCAGATGCCGCCGGCAAGCCAAAACCAGATCCTCGTCACGATAGATGAAGCGCAGAGCCGGGTAGAGTATATAGAGAACTCCGAGGCTTTGCATGCGCTCGTAATTCCAACTCGCTTGCAGCAGCGGCAGGCGCAGCAGAATTCGCAAACGGACCCCCAGGGGCAGCATCAGAACCCCTCCCGCAGAAAGTAAACAAGAAGAAAAGCCATAAGAAACAGAAACAGAATCCGCCGATTGCGCAAGGCGCCGAGGAACACTGCTATTCCCACCAGCGGAAAAGCCAGGGCCAGCCAGGGGGCGGCGTCACCGACCTTGGCCAACAGATACGGGGCCAGCCAGGGCAAGAGCAAGGAACCGGGGAGGATGATCCCGAGATAGGTTCCCAGGGACGCCAGGGCGAAGAAACCTAAGCCGAGCAGATGCCAGCGGGTCGCGGCCGCCGGGCGCCGGCGCGCCAGTTCCTGCTCGGCCCGGATCAGCAGCAGGCCGTTGCCCTGCCGGGCCAGATGGTCGAAGATCTGGCCGCACTTGCCTAGCGGCAGGGCGACCAACAGGCAGAGCAGGAGCATGGGTAGCCCATCGGCTCCGGCGCTGGCGCCCATCATCAGGGCCAGAGTCGTACCACCCACGGCAATCTGGGTATCGTCGGGAGGAATTGCCGCCCCGACCGGCAAACGCCCCAGCCACAAGAGTTCGAGCAAGGTGCCGGCTTGCAGGCCAAGCTGGAAATCCCCCAGAACCCAACCGGTCAACGGCGCGGCGACAATCGGTCGGCAGATGAGCAATTGCAAAACGGCGGTCCGGTCGAGCCCAACCAGCAGGGCGACCAGTCCGGCGTAGAGATAGTCCAGCGACCAGGCCATCTCACCCCTCCGGCGACGGGGAGAGTTTCTTCCAATCCCGCTCGCGATCGGCGGGAATACACTGGGCGACGATCCGGACGCCGGCCGCTTCGAGTTGCCCTAGGTTGGCGAGATCCTCGGGAGCGAAGGCGATGGTGCAGGAAACTCGACGCCGGTTCTCCCCGCCATGCAGGTTGCCGAGATTGAGCTTGCCGTAAAGCACACCGAGTCGATAGAGCGTCAAAGCATCCTCGGAAGTGGCCAGAAGGAGCAGCACCTTGCGGTCGATCAGAATCCCCCCCGAAAGGAGCTTGGCGGCATCAGCAAGGGTTTCGACAAAAACCCCCACCCCCTTGGGGACAGCGGCGGTCATAAGGATTTTCCGCAGGGGATTGCCCGCCACCACGTCATTGGCCACCAGAATACTGTCGGCGTGCACATAGGGCACCCAGGATTCCAGAACCTGACCGTGGATCAAACGATTATCGATACGGGCAAGAACGATGCTCATGCGTACTCGCGAAAAGAAGTTATTTTTTCAACAACTCGCTCGGAAGAAAAATCCCCTGCTCGCCGCAGGCCTTGAGGAGCACTGCGAGTTCCTCCAGGGAAAGGCCTTCACCGCTGTTGAAGAATTTCAGCACCATCGGCAAATTGACGCCGGTCACCACCTCCACCCGTTCCTGTTCGAGAAAGGCCAGGCTGATATTGGAAGGGGTTCCCCCGAACATGTCGGTCAGGATGATGACTCCTTCGCCGTCCTGGCCCACTTCGTTGATCGCCGCTGCGATCCCTTCCCGGATCGCATCGACGCTGTCCCCCATATCGATACTGACGGCCCGGGCCTGCGCGGTGGGGCCGATAATCATTTCCGCCGCATGGAGAAATTCCTCGCCCAGATGGGCATGGGTGGCGATAACCAGTCCAATCATCTTATTTTTGCCCCTTATTGATATCGCGATGAACCACATCGAGCGTGACATCCNNTGGCCCCCGGTACAGCCGATGGAAACGGTCAGATAGCTCTTCCCCTCACGCCGATACTGCGGCAGCAAAAAAGTAAAAAGCGCCTCAAACCGTTCGAGAAATTCGCGGGTTTCGGGATAAGCCAGGACATAATCGCGCACCCGCGAATCTAATCCGGTCAAAGGTTGCAGGTCGGGAACAAAATGGGGATTCGGCAGGAAACGCACATCCATGACCAAATCGGACTCGGCGGGCAGACCGTAGCGGAAACCGAAAGACTGCAGATGCACCACCAGGGGCAGGGCTTCTCCAATACCGTGCACCCGACGTACCACAACGTCGCGCAACTGATGGGGCGTCAATCGCGAGGAGTCGATAATCGCCGTCGCCTGCCCACGCAGTTCGGACAGCAGCAAGCGCTCCTGGCGAATCCCCTCGGCTACCCCCCCCCGCAGTCCCAACGGGTGCCGACGCCGGGTTTCAGAATAGCGACGGGTCAAGGCCTCGTCGGAGGCATCGAAAAAGAAGATTTCCAGCTCGTAACCGGACTGACGCACCTCTTCCAGGGTCTTTTCAAACCCGGCCAAAAAGCCGCGGTTGCGGATATCGATGACTACCGCCACCTCCGAGGTGAAACGCACCCCCTGCTCGACCAGGCCGAGGAACTCGGGCAACAGGGCCAGAGGCAGGTTATCGACCACGAAGAAACCTTCGTCCTCCAAGGCACGAGCCGCCGAACTCTTGCCTGAGCCGGAAAGACCGGTGATGATGATGACTCGTTTACGACTACTCAAGATTATCTCCGATGATGGAATGGGCATGTAGCCAGGCGGTTTCTGCCATGCGTTTTTCCAGCCGATCCTGGAATTCCCGAGCGCTGTGGTAGCCCATCTCTTTGAGCAGCTGATTGCGGGCCGCGACCTCAACGATGGTGGTGATGTTGCGCCCGGGGCGCACCGGAATCTTCAACAAAGGGATTGCCAGACCGAGGATTTCATAGCGCATCTCCTCAAGCCCGAGCCGGTCGAATTCCGCCTCGTCCCGCCATTCTACCAGCTCGATGGCAAGATCGATCTTTTTGCGCTCGCGGGTGGCGGCCACCCCGAAGAGATGGCGGATATTGATGATCCCCAGGCCGCGGATCTCCATATGATAGTGCAGCAGATCGTTCCCTTCGCCGAAGAGCACCGCCGGCAGCTTCATGCGGATTTTAACGACATCGTCGGCCACCAGCTTGTGCCCTTTCAGCACCAGATCAAGGGCGCATTCGCTCTTGCCGATGCCACTTTTCCCCAGCAGCAGCACACCGACACCGAGGACATCCACCAGCACTCCATGAACGGTGGTGGAAGGCAGCAGCCGTTCTTCAAGAAACTGGGTAATCAGTGAAATAAACCGGGAACTCTGATGCCGCGAACGCAGCAAAGGGATGGCGTACTGCTCGGCGCAGTCGATCAACAGGCGGGGAGGAATCTGGCCTTTGGTGATGATGAAACAGGAGACGTCAAGCTCGCAGAGTCGCCGCAAATGCTGTTCGGCTATCAGTGGATCAAGCTGTTCGAGATAGCTCAATTCAGTGGAACCGAGAACCTGAATCCGGTCGGGATGTAGATTGGTGGTATAACCGGCAATAGCCAGGCCGGGTTTCTGGATGCGGGGCACCTGAATGCGCTTGTCCAGACCGCGCTCGCCGGCCAGCAATTCGAGATCGAGACCGGCCTCCTTTTCGGCCAGCAACTCTTGGATACTCAGACCAGCCATGCCTTTGCACTTACCTGGGGTTCGCGATGGACGGGGAGAGGAAAAACCCTTTACATCCGGTCTTCTTCCTCGGCGATGATGGTGTACAGATCCTCCGCCGGGGCGTCGATGAGCCGGCGCCGTACCGAGGGATTCTTCAGCAGCTTGGAGATCCGGGCAAGTGTCTTCAAATGCACCCCCACCGACTCCTCGGGAGCAACCAAAAGGAAAAAGAGATGGGCTTGGCGGCCATCCATCGAATCGAAGTCAACCCCCCCGCGACTGCGTCCGAAAGCCAGAAGCAGCCGGTCGAGCCGACCGAGCTTGCCGTGGGGGATGGCGACCCCTTCACCGATACCGGTGCTCCCCAGGGCCTCCCGCTCATGGAGAACGCGCAAAACCTCTTCGGGATCCAGGTTGCCAAAAGCCTTGACGAGAACATCGGTCAGCTCGACCAGGGCCTCTTCCTTCCCGGTCGCCTTGAGTTCGCCGGCAATCGCGTTCGGATTCAATAGTTCCGCAATCTTCATGACCTGCACTTCTTATCGGGTTGGCAAACGGGAAACGGCCCGACAACGAAAAACGCTCGCTTCATCGTCGGGCCGTTTCGGGAACTTACTTGGTCTGGGGAACGATCAGACCGTAGTTACCATCCTTGCGGCGATAGACGACATTGATCTCATCGGTGGTCGAATCGGTAAAGACGAGAAAATCCTTGTGCAGCAGGTCCATCTGCATGACGGCTTCCTCGACGGCCATCGGCTTGACCGGAAAGCTGTTGCTGCGGACGATGGTCGGTTCTGGGGCACCCAGATCGATACTCTCGGCGGCAAAAACGGTCTTTTGAATCTGCCGCTCCTTGCCGCTGGCGGGCTTGTGCTTTTTCAGCTTGTCCTTGTAACGCTTGAGTTGCCGCTCAATCTTGTCGATTACCGCGTCGATAGCGGCGTACATGTCGTTGGTTTCTTCGGAGGCCTTGATGGTGATCCCCTTGGCGCTGATCGTCACTACCGCCTTGTGGCGGATTTTCTTCTCGACCGAAAGGAAAGCCTGGCCATCGATCGGCTCGTCGATATATTTCTTGACCCGTTCCAGCTTCTCCGCGACATAGGCACGAACAGGCTCGCTGACTTCCATATGTCTGAATGTCACATCAATTTGCATGGTTGAAACCTCCCAATGATTAAGTTTCTCCCGGTGAAACCAGCTTGTTACCCAGTATATCGATTCCTGGGAGCTTAGCCACCCTGAAGAATTAAAAATGTCGTTTGCGCTCCGTGGATGACCCAAGGCCGAGCATCTCTCGATACTTGGTCACGGTCCGACGGGCGATGTCGATTCCCTGCTCCAGCAGCAGGTCGACGATTTTCTGATCGGAATAGGGCTTCTTTTGATTTTCTCCGGCAATGATCTCCTTGATTTTGCTCTTGACGCTCTCCGAAGCAACGGAATCGCCTTCGGTGGTATTTATGCCGCTGTTGAAAAAATATTTAAGCTCGTAAAGCCCCTGCGGGGTCTGCACGTACTTGTTGGTGGTGACGCGACTGATGGTCGACTCGTGCATCTCGATATCCTCGGCCACATCGCGCAAAACCAGGGGTTTGAGGTAGGCGACCCCCTTGTCGAAAAATTCCCGCTGAAATTTGACGATACTCTTGGTCACCTTGTAAATGGTGCGCTGCCGCTGATGTATACTCTTGATCAGCCAGACGGCGCCACGCATCTTGTCCTGAATGTATTCGCCGGCCTGGGCGTCGATCCCCTCCCCGCCCGCCAGGGCGTTGCGGTAAAAGGCGTTGATGCGAAGGTTGGGCAGCCCCTCGTCGTTGAGGACCACGACATATTCGTCATTGATCTTGTAGACGAAAATATCGGGAGTGATGTAATGCACCTCCTCCTGGGTAAAGATGCTTCCTGGCCGGGGATCGAGTCCCGAAATAATCTTGGCCGCGCCAAGAACGTCGTCGAGGGTCACCCCCAGGGCCTTGGCGATCACCGAATATTTACGCACTTCAAGGTCAGGAATGTGATTGAGCAGAACCGCCTCGACCAGACTCCCTTCCATGCCCAGGTGGCGGACCTGATGCAGCAGGCACTCCCGCAGATCGCGAGAAGCCACTCCCGGAGGATCGAAATCCTGTACCACGGCCAAGGCCTGAGCGACCTTATCAACAGGGGCGCCGGAGGTCGCGGCGATTTCTTCCAAAGAGGCCTGAAGATAGCCGTCATCGTCGAGGTTGCCGATAATCTCGGCGGCGACACGGCGGACATCATCATTGAGGCGCGAAAGGTTGAGTTGCCAGAGAAGGTGGTCGGAGAGGTTCCCTTTCTTGGTCAGCAGATTTTCGTAGGACGGGCGATCCTCGTCTTCCTCGTAAAAATCCGCCGTCGACCCACCGAGGCTGTAGCCTTCCAAGTAGGTCTGCCAATCGATATCCGCGACCCCTTCGCTCTCTCCGGAAACTTCCCGGACCTCGTCAACGGGCGTCTCGCTCGCCGGTGATTCGCCGGCGGTGGTTTCCTCGAACTCTTTTTCCTCGGGAGCTTCCGCCGCTTCCTCAAGAACCGGATTTTCCTCCAGCTCCTGCTGCACCATGTCGACCAGCTCCATCCGCGACAACTGGAGAAGCTTGATCGCCTGCTGCAACTGGGGCGTCATCACCAGTTGCTGGCTGAGTTTGAGTTGTTGACGGATCTCTAAAGCCATCTACTGACTCGCTTGGTTGCAGGGTTGGTACGAAAGCGCTGGGTGGTGCGTCGCGCAGGGCTCACAGCTGGAAGGATTCGCCGAGATAAATGGCCCGGGCGGCGGAACTGGCCGCGATTTCTTCGGGAACACCGTATTCGAGGACAGCCCCCTCGTTGAGAATATAGGCCTTATCGCAGACGCCGAGGGTTTCGCGAACATTGTGGTCGGAAATGAGCACCCCGATCCCCCGAGACTTCAGCGACGTGATGATCGACTGGATATCCATGACGGCGATGGGATCAATCCCGGCAAAGGGCTCGTCGAGCAGGATGAACACCGGTTCGATGACCAGCGCCCGAGCGATTTCCAGCCGCCGCCGCTCCCCCCCGGAAAGGGCGTAGCCATGGGACTTGGCGACATGGCCGAGGCGAAAATCCTCCAGCAGCTCGGCGACCCGCTCGACCCGTTGCGCCGACGTCAGGTCCAAGGTTTCAAGAATCGCCAGCAGATTCTGCTCCACCGTCAGCTTGCGAAAGACCGAGGCTTCCTGGGGCAGATAGGAAATCCCGGCCCGCGCCCGCTGGTACATGGGAAACTGGGTGATGTCGCGATCGTCGAGAAAGACCTCGCCGCGGTCGGGTTTGACCAGGCCCACCATCATGTAAAAGCAGGTGGTCTTGCCGGCGCCGTTCGGACCCAAGAGCCCGATGACCTCCCCGGAAAGGAGCTCCAAGTCGACATCGCGCACCACCTGTCGCCCGCGATAGGCCTTGTTCAAGCCCCGGGCGCTCAGACGGCGGACTTTCACTTTTTCTCCCCCTGGGGATGGAAGACCGCGTTCACCCTGCCGCCCTCCTTGCCGGTAACCACGCTGCGCTCCTCGTTGAGAAAGACGGTGATCTCATCCCCCTGGACCGAATCCTTACCCTGATGCACCTTGGGCGAACCGGTGAGCACCACCTTGCTTTCGCGATTGTAAAAAACCGCCTTGCCACCGGTGGCGGTCCGTTCCCCCTGGACAATACGCACGTTGCCAACCGCCACGACCTGATCGATATCCCTTTGCTTGCCCTTGGCATAGTGAATGGTCACTTCGTCGGCATAGATGGTGGCATCCCCCTGCTTAGCGACGACGCTGCCGCTGAACTTGGCGCGTCCCGACGGGTCATCCCCCTCCAGCCGGTCGGAGGTAATTTCTATCGGCTGGGAGTTATCGAAGTTCCCCAAAGCCGAGGATTTTTCCTCGGCGCCGGCGATGGCACCACAGCCGAGGAGAAACAGAGCCAACAGCAGGCTTTTGGTCGGAATAAATGATTTCATGGCTTGGCAACCTTTTGTATTCGCGCCTTGACCTGGCCGAGAACCTGATAGGCATGCTGGTCCACGTCGAATTTCAGGCCTGTTCCGGTCAACTCCATTTCATCGGCGAGCATGCGGATGGGAGCATCGGTCGTGATAAGTCGGGAGGCCTCGGAAAAATCGAGATAGTCGGAGTAAAAAACGTACCCGCGCACGCTCTCCACCACAACCTCTCCCCGGGCAGTAACTTCCTTGCTTTCCGTATGCAACTCACCGGTTTGCGACTTGAGGGTGGCGAGCTGCTCCCCCTGCTCGTCGAAAAAAGTCATGAAGACATCGCGAATCAGGGTAAATCCATCCTTGACATTGTAATCCGCCGAATCGGCCAGCAGGTGCCAGCGGCGCACGCCGTCGCGGGTTTCCGTATAATCGATTCCCTTGACCGCGATATCGACATTCTTCGGCAAGGACTCGATCAACTCTTCCGGCGCCCTTTCCCGGTAGTTCACGAGAACCGTTACCAGCAGCACGGAAGATAGTCCGGCGATAAAAAAACCTAAAATATTTCGGGAGCTTAACTTGATTTTCATGACTGACGGGAAGTATAGCATTTCACCAGAGAAGAGTAAAGGCGAATCCTGGCTATTGGCACGAGACTTGAAGGAAGGGACTTCAATTTTGACCGTCGACGAAGTAACGGGCGGTGATCCGCTCCCAGGCGCCGGTTCCTTTCAGGAGCAGATCGCAGACTTCGCGCACGGCCCCGCGCCCACCCCGACGCCGGGCGACATAATCGACCAGGGGCTTGACCTCATCGACGGCATCGGCCACCGTCGCCGCGAAGCCGACCCGACGCAGAATCGGCAGATCGACAACATCATCCCCGACATAGGCCACTTGCGCGTCACTCAGTCCTTGCTCCGCCAGAATCCGGCGATAGGGAACGAGTTTGTCCAAGGCGCCCTGGTGCACAATCGTAATCCCCAGTTCCCGGGCACGGATTTCGACCACCTCGGAGGTGCGGCCGGTGATGATGCCGACCTCGATGCCGGCCCGCTGGAGCATCTTGATGCCGTGACCATCCTTGACGTCGAAGGTCTTGGTTTCCACCCCGTGATGATCATAGATAATGCGCCCGTCAGTCAGCACGCCATCCACATCAAGCAGCAACAGTCGGATATCCCCGAGATTTTTCAGCATCAGACCACCCCCGCCTTGAGCAGATCGTGGAGATGAAGAATCCCCACCGGTACGCGGCTTTCATCCGACTCGAAAACAAATAAAGAGGTAATGGAGTATTGTTCCATCTTCTGCATGGCCTTGGCCGCCAGATTGGAACGCAAAATCCGTTTGGGGTTCACCGCCATCAGTTCGCGAATCGGTCGGTTCAGGGCATCCAGTCCGTTTTCGATGGAGCGCCGTAGATCACCGTCAGTAAAGACTCCGACCAACTCCCCCTGCTCATCGGCCACCCCGGTGATTCCCAACTTTTTACTGGTGATCTCGAAGAGCGCCTCCTTGAGGGGGACCTCCGGGTGAACCAGGGGAATCGCCTCGCCGGCATGCATGAGATCCTCGACCCGCAGCAGTAACCGCTTACCAAGAGCACCGCCGGGATGAAAAAGAGCGAAATCCTCCTCCTTGAAGCCGCGCCGTACCAGCAGGGCCACCGCTAGGGCATCGCCCATGGCGACCGTCGCCGTGGTGCTGGCGGTCGGGGCCAAACCGAGCGGACAGGCCTCTTCCTTGACGGAGATGTCGAGCAGAACGTCACCGGCTCGCGCCAGGGTACTGTTGGGTTTGCCGGTCATGGCGATGAGCGGCAGCCCCATGCGCTTGATCACCGGCAGGATGCGGGTAATTTCCTCAGTTTCCCCAGAGTTGGAGACCGCCATCACCACATCCCCCCTCATGAGCATACCGAGATCGCCGTGAATCCCTTCCGCCGGATGGAGAAAAAGGGCCGGCGTTCCCGTCGACGCCATGGTCGCCGCGACCTTCTGGCAGATCAGGCCCGACTTGCCCATGCCGGTAATCACCACCCGCCCCTTGCAGGCCAGCATCATTTCCACCGCCACCACAAAACGTTCGTCGATGCGGTCGTGCAGGGCCAACACCGCCTCCGCCTCGACTTTGAGCACATGCTTGGCCGTGTTGATCATCTCATTCACGGGTCAATACCCCTTTACAATGGCGTCGATGGCCAGCATCTGTCGCAGCATGCCGCGCAGATCGCCAAGGGGTAGGGAATTGGGCCCATCGCAGAGGGCCTGGTCGGGATTCTCGTGCACCTCCCAGAAGAGTCCGTCGATACCGGTCGCCACCGCCGCCCGCGACAGAGCCCCGACGTACTGGCGCTGCCCGGCCGAAGCCGTGCCGGCGCCGCCGGGCAACTGCACCGAATGGGTGGCGTCGAAAATCACCGGGCAGCCGGTTTCGCGCATGATGACCAGGGAACGCATGTCCGTCACCAGATTGTTGTAGCCAAAGGACGCCCCTCGCTCGGTAAGCAGAATATTACGATTGCCGCTGGCTTCGAGCTTGCCCACGGCATTTTTCATATCCCAGGGGGCGAGAAACTGCCCCTTCTTCACATTGACCACCCGCCCGGTTTGCGCGGCCGCCACCAGCAGGTCGGTCTGCCGACTCAAAAAAGCGGGGATCTGGATGATGTCGAGAACCTCGGCGGCAGGAGCGACCTGCGAGAGGTCGTGAACATCGGAAATGACCGGCAACTCGAACTCGGACTTGACCCGCTGCAGGATTCGCAACCCCGCTTCCAGACCAGGGCCGCGAAAGGCGTTGACCGACGTCCGGTTGGCTTTATCGTAGGAGGCCTTGAAGACCAGGCCGACTCCCAGGGAGGCGGTCAGTTCCTTGAGATAGGCGGCGATGCGCAGGGTCAGATCTTCATTTTCGATGGCGCAGGGCCCGGCGATCAGCACCAGGGGGCGGTTACCGCCAAAAACGACATTACCGACATGGACTTCACGCACCACCTTGGGATTCTCCTCTTTGCTTGAGACAGGCGCCGACGAAAGACTCGAAAAGCGGGTGCGGCGTCATCGGCCGGGAGCGGAACTCGGGATGAAACTGGCAGCCGAGAAACCAGGGATGATCAGCCAACTCGACGATCTCCACCAGATCCGACTCGGGGTTGACCCCCGAAAGGATCAGCCCGCATTTTTTCAATTCCTTGCGGTAGGCGTTATTGAATTCGTAGCGGTGACGGTGGCGCTCGGAAATCTTCTTCTGCCCGTAAATCCGTCGCGCCAGGGTACCGTCGACGAGTTCGCAGGGATAGGTGCCGAGACGCATAGTACCGCCCTTGCCCTTGACCGTCTTCTGCCCTTCCATGATGTGGATGACCGTATTCTTCGCCCCCTCGCGAAACTCGGCGGAATAGGCATCCTCGATGGCGCAGACGTGGCGAGCGAACTCCACCACCGCCATCTGCATACCGAGACAAATGCCGAAAAAGGGGATTTTGTGCTGGCGGGCGTACTCGATGGCCGAGATCTTTCCTTCGCTCCCCCGTTCGCCAAAACCGCCGGGGACGAGAATCCCATCGATCCCATCAAAAGCACCGTCGATGCCGTGCCGCTCCAGAGCCTCCGAATCGACATATTTGAGGTTGACCCGGCAGTCGTTGGCAATGCCGCCATGAATCAGGGCCTCGGCCAGGGATTTATAGCTCTCGGTCAACTCGACATATTTGCCGACAATGGCGATGGTCGTCTCCGAAGCCGGCTCCTTGATGCGCTTGATAATCCGCTGCCATTCGGAAAGATCCGGGGTCTTGGTCCAGATGTTCAGGTAATCAACCAGGCGCTCGTCGAGCCCCTGCTCGTGGTAGGCCACCGGCACCTCGTAGATCGAGCCGACATCCCGGGCGGTGATGACCGCCTCTTCCTTGACGTTGCAGAAAAGGGCGATCTTGGCCTTCATCTCCCGGGGTATTTCCCGGTCGCAACGACAGAGGAGAATATCGGGCTGGATGCCGATTTCCCGGAGTTCCTTGACACTGTGCTGGGTCGGCTTGGTCTTCAGCTCGCCGGCGGTGGGGATGTAGGGAACTAGGGTCAGATGGATGTACAAGACATTCTCATGGCCCAGATCGGTACGAAACTGGCGGATCGCCTCGAGAAAAGGAAGCGATTCGATGTCACCGACGGTGCCGCCAACCTCAACGATGGCCAGATCGACCCCCTTGGCGTTGTCGAGGATCTTGGCCTTGATCTCGTTGGTAATATGCGGAATGACCTGCACCGTGCCGCCGAGATAGTCCCCGCGCCGTTCCTTGCGGATGACCGAATCGTAGACCTGGCCGGTGGTAAAATTCGACTTGCGGGACAAAGTCGCGGTGGTGAAGCGCTCGTAATGCCCCAGGTCGAGNNCGTTGATGTAGGGATCGAGCTTCTGCATCGACACCCGCAAGCCCCGGGCTTCCAAAAGCGCGCCCATGGAAGCAGCGGCCAATCCTTTGCCAAGGGAGGAAACGACCCCTCCGGTGACGAATACGAACTTGGTTTTCATCCTGGCTCCTTTATCGATCTTGAAGGGCGAAGAGCGCGCTCCAAGCTGCAAATCAAAGTGCTGATACTACACTGCCACCCGCAAAAAGAAAACCCCAAATCCCCCTGGGCTAACCCGCTTCGCCTCGTGCCAGCAGATCCCGCACATGTTCCAGATCCTCGGGGGTATCGACCCCCTGGGAGACCAGGTCGGTCGCCACCACCCGGATCCGGAAGCCATGCTCCAGAGCCCGCAACTGCTCCAGCTTTTCCGTGTTTTCCAGCGGCGTCGCCGGCAACTTGGGATAGGCGAGGAGAAATTCCTTGCGGTAAACATAGAGGCCGATGTGCTTATTGCCGCCGAGCAGGGCGAAATTCTCCGCCAGGGTCTCGGCATGGTCGCGAGGGTGGGGGATGGGCGCCCGGGAAAAATAGAGGGCGAATCCCCGGCCGTCGACCACCACCTTGACCACGTTGGGATTTAGAAACTCCGCCACCGAAGCCAGCGGTGTCATCAGCGTCCCCATGGGGATGGACGCATCCTGCAAAAGGGGTGTCACCGCCAGGTCGATCATGCGCGGATCGATGAGCGGTTCGTCCCCCTGCACATTCACGACAATATCGGTCTCGATCCCCTCGACAACTTCGGCCAGCCGATCGGTGCCGGTGGGATGATCGGCACGGGTCATCCAGGCCTCGCCGCCAAAGGCGGAAACCGCCTCGAAAATACGCGTGTCATCGGTGGCGACAATGACCCGGTCGACGCGGGACGAGCGGATGGTGCGCTCATACACCCACTGAATCATCGGCTTGCCGAGAATCTCGGCCAGGGGCTTGCCGGGGAAGCGGGTCGAGGCATAGCGGGCGGGGATGATCGCGGTAACGCGCATGCGGTGAGCCTTTCAGGGCCGGGATGAAAAAGACGAACGGACCGCCCGCAGAGTAAGAAAAAGCCTTGGGAAAGTCAAGGCGCGCCAACGCTCCCCTGCCCTGGCCAGGGCATGACCGGCACCGTGCTGATGCTGTTCTTAGGGCTGCCCTCGATAACCCGATCGCTGTAGGAAACATAAACCAGCACATTGCGCTCGCGGTCGAAGAAACGAACGACATGCAACTCCTTGAAAAGCAGACTGCGGCGTTCGTCGAAAACCTCTTCGCCATCCTTGAGTTCGCCGAGAAAACGGATCGGCCCGACCTGACGGCAGGCAATAGCGGCGTCACTGACATCCTCGGCCACGCCGATGGCCCCCTTGACCCCGCCGGTCTGCGCCCGACTGATATGACAGGCCACCCCCTGAACTTTCGGATCGTCGAACCCGTCGATCACGATCTTGTCATTCGGCCCCATCCAGCGGAAACGGGTACTGACCTCCCCGGTTACACCCCGATCCGGACGACTGAAAACCCAGACCCCGAACCCCACCAGCACCAACAGCAGAAACACACCAAACAGCACGGCCAGACGTTTCATCATTCTCCTCCCCAAAAGAACAGCGTTAAAACCCGCAACGTAGTCTCTTGCGCAAAAGACCCGCTCACCGCGTGCGGTCTAATCCCTTCATTTCCGTTTTTCAACAGTTTATGGTAAATGACAAGGATTACGAGGGGCACTATCCCGCACCCGCAAAATTCCACAAAATGAAAAGGTTTCAAGCCCCTTCATGCAACGGCCTGAAACCCTTCAATATTTTCGTGGTGCCCGGGACCGGGATCGAACCGGTACGATCTAGGATCGAGGGATTTTAAGTCCCTTGCGTCTGCCAGTTCCGCCACCCGGGCGTAAGTGTTGCCTTTTTTAGACGATTTGACCTGAGAGTGTCAACGGAAAAGCCTTAACCGTATGGATTGACCTTTTCTGGAGGAACGATGAGCGAGTTTCTGGCCTGCCCCGCATGCGGTGCGAAAGTGAAATCTTACCGGAATCCTTTTCCTACGGTCGATGTCATCATCCGCGTGGGGGACAAAATCATCCTGATCGAGCGCCGTAACGAGCCGAAGGGTTGGGCCTTGCCGGGAGGCTTCGTCGATTACGGCGAAAGCCTGGAAGAGGCCGCCCGGCGCGAGGCGTTGGAGGAAACCGGGCTGGCTCTGCACGACCTGCGCCAGTTCGGCGCCTATTCCGATCCCGGGCGCGACCCGCGCCAGCACAACATCTCGGTCGTCTTTACCGCCGAGGGGATCGGCAATCCCCAGGGTGGGGACGATGCGGCGCAGGCGGAACTTTTTGCGCTCGATGCCCTTCCCTCTCCCTTATGTTTCGACCACCAGCGGATTCTCGACGATTATCGCGCGCAACGGCCGCCGATGGCACGGACCTCGGAGCGCGGCTAACCGCCCCAGAAGTGGAGTTCCGGCTCTTCGTCAAGGAGATGATGCCGGGCGCAGAGGTGAAAGTAGAAACGCAACCCATCCAGGTGCGCCTCGCCCAGTTCGTAGGACATGCAGTTCCAGTAATCGACGAGTCCCCCCTCCCCCATCCATTCCCGCTCCGGCGTCGCCTTGGCCAAGGTTTCCAGGCTTGAGAAGGCCCGTTCACGCGAGCATTTGAGCTGCTCGTGCAGGGTGCTCACCTCATCGGCCTTTTCCCGCGCCGCCTGCCGCCGCAGAATCCACAAGGCGAAAACAAAGGGCAAGCCGGTGTGTTGCAACCAGAGTTCGGCCAGGTCGTAGATGTAGGGCGCGGCCTTTTGTTGCGCGGCTCGCAGCGCCCGGTCGCCGATCAACAGGGCGCTGCCCCCTTCGGCCATGACCGCCTCGACCGGGCCCGCCGGCACGGCGCAGCGGACATCCCGAAGATCGTAAAATTCCCGCAGGATAATCTTGAGCAGATTGACCGAGGTCGCCGAGTCGCCGGTGAGGGCAATATGGTCACCGCCCAGCGTCTCTATGGGGCGGCCGGAAAAGAGCAGCACGCTCCGCACCGGCCCGCAGGCGCTGATGGACAACTCGGGAAAAAGCAGATATTCCCGCCAGTTGCGGGCGTACTCGAAGGAGGAAGAGGGGCTGAGGTCGACCCCGCCTGCGGCCAGCAACCGGTTGAGATGGGAAGGAACGCCGTCGACGATGGTGCCGTCAAAGCCACACTCAGGCAGGTAATGAAAAAACGGGGCGCAGTTGATGTACTTGATGTGACCGACGACCAGGCTCATGGCTTTTTCATCTCCAGCAAGGGCCGCTCCTCCTCGGGATCGGGCAAGCCGGCGAGACGGATCCCCTGGGATTCCAGCAGCATGCCCGTCACCCGCAGATATTCGGTGACGGCGCGGTTGTAATCGGCCAAAGACGCGATCTGATCGGTACGGGCCAGGGCCAGATCCTCCTCCCCTTCGAGCACATCGCGGGTGGTCGCCAAACCGACATCCTTGCGCTTGATCAACGTCCGCAGTTTTTCCTCGGCCAGATCGCGACCGCGATTGGCCACCTCGATCTTCTTCCGATTGACCTCGATCTGCCGCGCCGCCACCCGCACTTCGGTGCGAACCTCCTCGCGCAGCTGCTGCCAACGGGCATACTCCCCCTTCATCAGCAGTTCGGTCCGGGCCAACTCGTTACGAGCCTGGCGATTGCCCAGGGGATAACTGAGGGTCAGGCCGATCTGCCAGTTGTTTAGATCGTCCTGTTCGATACTGGAAAGATTATCCTGGTAGTCTTCGGCCAACCCCTTGCGTCCGTAACCGGCGCCGAGATCGAGACCCGGCAGCAACTGGTTGCGGTTGACCTCCCGCTCGATCTCCAGCCGTTCGATACGCCGCAGCCGCTGCTGGAGATCGGGCCGTCGGGAGAGGGCGAACTGGAAGCCGACTTCTTCATTGACGGACAGCTCACGGGTTTCGAGCTCTTCATCGGCAACCTCGACACCTTCCGGCAGATTGAGCAACACCGCCAACCGGTCGAGGGCGTCCTGATAAACACGCTGGGCTTCGAGGAGATCGCGCTCACGCTGGGTCAGTCCGACTTCGGCTTCGAGATTTTCGATGGGGGGCAAAACGCCGGCCTCGACCCGGGCGCGGTTTTCCGCGAGAATCTTTTCCGCCAGGGCCACCGAAGTTTCCCGGTACTTGAGGTTGTCCCGATAACGCAGCACATCATAAAAGCCGTCCCGCACCTGGGAAAGCAAGGTGAAGGCTTGGGAACGAACCTCCTGCACCGCCACCTGACGGTCCTGAACGGCATAGAGGATACCCTGCTCGGTGACGGTCCGGCCGAAGCCCTTGAGCAGGGGCTGGGTCAGGCCGATATAGGCTTGGCTGCGCCAGGAAGGGTTGATCGCCGGACTGGGCCCGGCGGCGATGCGGGAACGGGTGTTGTCGAGCCCGACAGTCACTTCACCGCCGCTGGGCAAAAGCTGCGACAAGGACAGGTCGAAGACCCGGGATTCGGCGACGGTCTTGGGCAGCTCAAAAGAACCACCGCCGGTGGGATAGCTGCTCAGATCCCGACTCTCGGCCTCGGTGAAGCTCGCCCCAGCGCGCGGGTCGTAAATGCCATAGCCTCTGCGCACCAGCGCTTCACTGGCGCGGGCATCGAAATCCGTCGCCTTGAGATTGAGATTGCGCTCCAAAGCCAGTCGTTGCGCCGCGACCAGATCGACGCGCTGGGCGGCGTCAATCTCGTTCGCCCAGATCATGGCCGGCAGCAACGCGGTAAAAAGCCATCGTTTCATGCTTACATCCCCAGTTATTATGCAAAGAACCGTTAATCTACACCCCGCCCGACGAAAAAACAACCGTTCGCAACAGCTTCAGCGACAGGATGCCTCATCGCCCGGGCCCAGGCACCCGCCAGGTCCAGTCCGGGTTGTCGTAGCGCTCTTTCGTGAGCTCCTCGGCCAGGGACCATTCCTCGGGGCGCACCGGTTCTTCGTGCAGTACGACCTCCAGACCATCGGCGAAAACATCCCGCAAGCGGTCTTCCACGGCGTCGATCAAAAGGGGGCGGGGCAGATAGCGATTGAGCCAGCCGACNNCTCCCGCCTCTAACGAAATCGAGTCGACGGGTGGCGGATTCAGCGCTTGAAAAAGCCGACGGGGATCGAGTTCAAGGGGGATCGAACCCTGCTGCAGAAAAAAATCCCCCCGGCGCTTCTGGGCGCTACCGGCGATCTTCTGACCCTGGCAAAGCAGTTCGTACCCGGCGGCAGCCTCGAAACAGGCGGCGGGCAAAGCCCGCTCGCGCCCTTCGCGCCGTGCCGGAGCCAGTTCCGCCGCAAGCCCCAGAGAACGGAGGGTTGCGCACAAGACCTCGGCGATTTTGCGATAACTCTCCTCGACCCGGACAGGAAAACCGTGCCCGCCGCCGGCGATCACCGCGTAAGTCACCTCTTCACCATGCAGAACGGCCCGCCCGCCGGTGAGGCGACGGACGATATCGATGCCGGAGGAATGGCAAAAGGCGCGGTTAACCACCTCGTTGCGCTGGAAATAGCCGAGACTGACGGCCGCCGGTCGCCAGCGATAAAAACGCAGTACCGGTAGCGAGCGCCCGGCCGAGACCTCCTGCAGCAGCACTTCGTCCAGAGCCATGTTCATCCCCCCCGGTAAGGGGCCGGTGCGCACCAGGCGCCAACGATTATCGACCATGCTCCATCCATCGCCGTTATTAAACGGCAAGGGCCGGAATAAATCCGGCCCCGCGTTTTTATTAAATTATCACCAGCCTCTCAGAGCACCAGTCGCTCCAAGAAGCCCGTATCCACATTCCCTTCGATAAAATCCTTGTTGTCCATAATCTTCTGATGAAAGGCGATGGTCGTCTTGATCCCTTCGATGATGTATTCATCCAGGGCCCGGGCCATGCGCCGGATCGCCTCTTCGCGGGTGTCGGCATGAACGATGAGCTTAGCGATCATCGAATCGTAATGGGGCAGCACCGTGTACTGGTCGTAAACCGCGCTGTCGACTCGCACCCCCAGACCTCCCGGGGGATGATAGCCGTCGATCTTTCCCGGAGAAGGCGTAAATTTGAAAGGATGTTCGGCGTTGATCCGACATTCGATGGCGTGGCCGTTAATCTTGATGTCTTCCTGCTTGAATCGTAGGGGAATCCCGGCGGCGCTGCGAATCTGCTCCTTGATGATGTCGATGCCGGTGATCATCTCGGTCACCGGATGTTCGACCTGGACCCGGGTATTCATCTCCATGAAGTAGAAATTACCCTGCTGATCGAGGAGAAACTCCATGGTCCCGACGCTGGTGTAACCCACCGCCTTGGCCGCCGCCACCGCGCAATCCCCCATTTTCTTGCGGGTTGCCGGATCCAGGACCGGACAGGGCGCTTCTTCGATCAGCTTCTGATGACGACGCTGGATGGAACAATCGCGCTCACCAAGATGGATGACGTTGCCGTGCTTGTCGGCCATGATCTGGATTTCGACATGCCGGGGACGATCGCAGAATTTCTCGATGTAGACCTCGGGATTGCCGAATCCGGCCTGGGCCTCGGACCGGGCGGCGGCGAAGGCATTGGGCAGGGAAGCGGGCGAATGCACCACCTTCATCCCTCGCCCACCACCGCCGGCGGTAGCCTTGATGATAACCGGATAGCCGATTTCAGCAGCGACGCGCTTGGCTTCCTCCGCCGTATGGACCCCCTCCTTGGTCCCGGGGAGAATCGGCACCCCGGCCTTGGTTACGGTCTGGCGGGCGCTGATCTTGTCTCCCATCAGGCGCATGTTTTCCGGGGTCGGGCCGATGAAGGTCAGCCCGCAGTTACCGCAAATCTCGGCGAATTCGGCATTTTCCGAAAGGAAGCCGTAGCCGGGATGAATAGCGTCGGCATCGGTTACCTCGGCGGCGCTGATGATCGACTTCATGTTGAGATAGCTCTTGGCGCTCGGCGCCGGGCCGATGCAGATGCTCTCGTCGGCCAGCTTGACATGCAACGCCTCGCTGTCCGCATCGGAATGTACCGCCACGGTCTTGATGCCGAGTTCCTTGCAGGCACGAATGATGCGCAAGGCGATCTCGCCGCGGTTGGCAATGAGAATTTTATGAAACATGGAAAACTCCAGTGAGCGGTAATTGAATCATGGGCGAGAGTGACAAAGTCGACGCCGAACACTCGTCACGAATCACTGCTCTTAAAGGCGCTCGACAATGAAGAGCGGCTCGCCGAATTCTACCGGTTTCGCATTTTCTTTACAGATTTCGAGAACCTTGCAGCGGAACTCAGCTTCGATTTCGTTCATCAGCTTCATCGCTTCGACGATGCAGAAAACCTGCCCCTTCTCGACGACCGAACCGACTTCGACATAAGAGGGGGATTCAGGAGAAGGCGCCCGGTAGAAGGTGCCGACGATGGGCGAAGTGATGGTTTCCCCCTTGCTGGCGGCGGTAGCGGCGGCAGCCACGGCCGGGGTCGCGGCAGCGGCGGGGGCCGCCACCGGCGGAGCGGCCATGACCGGCTGCGCCAGGTACTGCTGGGGTGCGGCCATTTGCACGATCTCGGTTTCCTTGCCGCGTTTTATAACGATTTTTTCTTCGGCGTTTTCCATTTCGAATTCGGTGATATCGGTCTCCGTCACCATTTTGATCAGAACTTTAAGGTCTTTGATATCCATTGAACGCTGCCTCCTGATGTTTTTGTTTTTTTGCTCCCTGGGCCAGGACGAAAAACCCTTTTTGCGTCACCCCTCCAGTCACTTCGGAGAGACTTTCAGGCCTTTGGGAATGCGGGTCAACCGCCGACAGCCTTCGGCGGTCACCAGTACCGTATCCTCGATGCGTACTCCGCCCAGATCGGGGATATAGATACCGGGTTCGATGGTGATCACCATGCCGGCTTCCGCCGTCTCTTCCGAGCGGGGAGAAACCGAGGGGAATTCATGAACTTCCAAGCCAAGGCCATGACCGGTGCCATGACCGAAATAATCGCCGAAACCCCGTTCGGCGATGTAATCGCGAGCGGCTTGGTCGATGGCGCGCAATGAAGCGCCGGGACGAACCGCCGCCATGGCCCGACGCTGGGCTTCGAGGACCACGGCATGCATTTCAAGCAGGCGTTCCGGCACCTGCCCCAAGGCCAGGGTAACGGTCTCATCCGAATGGTAGCCGCGATAACGGCAACCAAAATCGATGGTAACCAACTCCCCTTCCGCCAGGCACTTGTCCGAAGCCGTGCCATGCGGCAAGGCCCCACGCTCGCCGGAAGCGACGATGATGTCGAAAGCCTTCTCCTCGGCGCCGCGCTTTTTGAACGCGAACTCCAGGGCCAGGGCAATCTCACGCTCGGCAACCCCGGAACGGATCAGCGGCAGGACTTCGGCGAAGCACTCGGCGTTCAAGGCGGCGGCCGCCGCCATGCAGGCGATTTCCTCGGTATCCTTGACCGCGCGCAGGGCTTTGATCACGCCGGTCACGGGCACCCATTCGTGCATCTCCGCCGACTTGCCGCGCAACTCTTCGACCGCGGCATAACTCAGATGCTCCGCTTCGAAGCCGACCCTCACCACTCCCTTGGCGGCAAGGAGTTCCTGTACGCCCTCCCACTTGCTCCGGTATTCCCGAATCTCATCGGCTTGAACCTGCTGATGGGCCTGGGTGACATAACGGGAATCGGTGAGAAAGATCGCTTCCCGCCCGATCACCACCAGAACCCCGTCCGAACCGGTAAAGCCGGACAGGTAGCGGATGTTCGGCAAATGGGTGAAAACCATGCCGTCGATTTCGTGGGGGATGAGCATTTCCCCCGCGCGAATGACCCTTGTATTTACCATAACGCTATTTTACGTACAATAATTATTGTTTTAATTTTACTGAAAGGGCGCGCAGAGCCAGTTCGTAACCGATCGGACCAAAACCGCAGATTTGGCCGAGCGCGACCGGGGCGATGTAGGAATGCTGACGGAAAGTTTCGCGGGCGTGAATGTTGGACAGGTGAACTTCAATGGTAGGAATCGCGACGGCGGAAAGGGCATCCCGCAACGAAACGCTGGTATGGGTCAGACCGCCGGGATTGATGATGAAACCGGCGACCCCGGCTTGCCACGCCTGGTGGATACGGTCGATGAGGACGCCTTCGTGGTTGGATTGAAAAAACTCCAGGGTCAGCATCAACTCTTCGGCCAACCGGGCAAGCTCGGCATGGATGTCGTCGAGAGTGCGCGCACCATAGATGCCGGGCTCCCGTGTCCCAAGCATATTCAGGTTGGGCCCTTGCAGGACCAGCACCTTGTGCCGCGCCTCGTTCATGCCAGGGCTTCCATAAGATTGCCCGCTTCCCGCAGCAGCAGATAGCGCCCCTTGCCGAAGTTGCCGTCCCCTTTCAAGGTCAGGGCGACAAAATACTCATCGGTCAGAATCCTAACCACCAGATAAAAGCGCTGGGTACGGATGCTGACCTCTTCCATCCCGCCAAGGTGGAGAATTTCGGCCGCCTTTTTGATTTCCTTGAGAATGTTGGCATATTCGACGGCCACCAGATTCAGGTCGAGCCCGGCGTCGGGTTGAAAATACTGCTCGATGGAAATCCCGTCGTAACCCATCAACACCGCGCCGATGCCGCCGGCGGTTTCATCGACGAGACGACGAAGAATCGCACTAAACATGGACGGCCCTCCTTCTGCGAATAGCATCCAGCCAATTGGTTAAGACCTCGGGAACGGCACGTTCACCCCGGGCGGCGGCCGGTCCTGGCTCGACCGCGCCGGAATCTTCCATCCGCACGGACAAAGCGGCTTCCGTTTCCACCACCGGCGAAACTGCCGACACCTCACCCGTCGAAGACTCCGCGAGAAATTCGCCGGCCGGCAATGGTTCTTCGGCAGAGACCACCTCTTCAGCGGGCAATGCCCCTTCGGCGGACTCGGTCACCAGAAGCGTTTCGTTCCCCAAGGCCGGAACCTCTTGCCCGTCGATTTGCTGCTTGAGCAAAATAAGTTTTTGCCGAAGCGGGTCGTTATGGGGTTCGGCCTTGAGCAGATCACGATAGACCTTGAGGGCCTTTTGCGGAAGCCCCTGTCGAATGTAGATTTCCGCGAGGGTCGCGGTGGCGATTGGTTCCACCGTCTTGCCGGCATCGGAAGCTTCGGCGACCGGGTCCTGGGCTTCGTCAATGACGAAGACTCCGGCCGTCGCCGGGGCCGCCAGCGTCAAGCTCCGCGCCATTGCCGGCGCGGCGGCAGGGCGCGAGGTAGCCATGGCGGCAAGCAACTTGAGGACTTCGGGATCATTCCCCTTGACCGCCTTGGCCCGCTCCAGCAACTCCAGCGCCCCGTCGGATTCCTGGCGGGCCAATTTCATTTTCGCCAGTTCCTTGAGCGCCGGAAGGTGCTGGTTATCGAGAATCAGAGCCTTTTCGAATTCACCGATCGCCTGATCGTCCAGTCCTTGCGCGGCAAACGCACTCCCCAAGGCGACATAACCGGGGACGACGGTGGGGTTGTCAATAATCCCCTGCCGCGCTACCTCGACTGCCTCATCGAGCATATCCAACTGCCGATAAGCTTCACTCAAAGGGACAAAAATCGTCGAATAGGGATCTTTCGCGAGCAGTTCGACGTAAGCGGCGATTTTTCCGAGGAGGGAACCCGGTGTGGCATGCTGGGGCATCAGATCACCTGGTTTGAGAAAGGATTTGGGAAAAAAGGCGTTCCGGCTCGGCAACATCATGCAGCCCGCAATCACCGAGCCCGTGATTGAGCACGAAGCGCAGCTTACCGTCGCGAACCTTTTTATCCCGACCCATAGCAGCGAGATACGCTTCAAGAGTGTGCGCCGGTGGGTCGAGCGGCAGGCCGAAGCCGGACATAAGCGAACGGATTTGCGCGACATCCGCTTCCGAACCGTAACCGAGCAGCCGTGAAAGCTCAGCGGCGATGCCCATCCCGATGGCCACCGCCTCGCCGTGGGAGTAGGCACCATAGCCGGAAAGGGTCTCGACCGCGTGGCCGAAGGTATGCCCGAAATTGAGAATCGCCCGCAAAGAGCTTTCTTTCTCATCTTCTTCTACAACATCCGCCTTAATTTGGCAAGAGCTCTTTACCGCGTGAATCAGTGCATCCGGGCGCAATTCCAGCAGTTCTGTTCGATGGTTAGCCAACCAGCCAAAGAACTCCCGATCTCGGATCACGCCATATTTAATCACTTCGGCCATGCCCGCCGCAAACTCGCGGGCGGGGAGGGTTTTCAAGGTCGCCACATCGATATGTACATGCCGGGGCTGGTAAAAGGCGCCGATCATGTTCTTACCCAGGGGGTGATTAACCGCCGTCTTTCCTCCCACGGAACTATCGACCTGAGAAAGCAGGGTCGTTGGGATCTGGGCGAAGGGAATGCCTCGCACATAGGTCGCGGCGGCGAAACCGGTCATATCGCCGATCACCCCGCCCCCCAGGGCCAGCAGACCGCTGTGGCGGTCGAAGCCGCCGGCGAGCAGGCCATCGTAGATTTTTTCTAGATACTGCAGGGTTTTGTACTGCTCCCCATCGGGCAGTTCAATCACGGAGGGACGATAACCGCCCTCTTCAAGGATGCGCAGAACCCGCTCGCCGTAATGGCCGAAAACCGTCGGATTGGTGACCACGGCCACCCGGCGGGGAAAAAACACGGCATCGAGGGCTGCGGCGAGCCGGTCGAGAATGCCGTCGCCGATCCAGATCGGGTAGCTGCGTTCACCGAGGCCTACAGTCAAGGATTCCATCGTCTATGCCTTCTCCCAATAAAGCTTGCGCAAGATGTCCCGAGCGATGGCCGAGGGCGGACCCCCCTCCCCGTCGATGACCAGACCCGCCTCTTCGTAGAGGGGCAGGCGCTGCTCAAAAAGAGCCCACAAACGCTCACGATCCCCGGCCAGAGGCCGACCCTTGCCGGAGCCGATGCGGCCCAGGACGGTTTCCCAGGAAACGCGTAGATAGACCACACGCCCAAGGCGGCGTAACAGCGGCCAGTTTTCGGGACGGCCAATCACTCCGCCGCCCGTCGCCAGAATCAGCGGCGCCAGGTCGAGTAAACCACGCAACACCTCGGTTTCGGTCTGGCGAAAAGCCTCCTCACCGGAAGTGGCGAAGATTTCGGGGATGGTACGGCCGCTAAGACGCTCAATTTCCCGGTCGAGATCGATCACCGGCAGCCGGCAGGAATTTCCTAACTCGGCCGCGACTGTACTTTTGCCGGCCCCCATGAAGCCGATGAGAACGATGCCGTCTTTACATGGATTGGACATGGCGACGATGCCCCTCAAGATGGGCCTGAATCTCTTCCAGGGAATCGCCGCCGAACTTCTCCAACAGCGCCTCGGCCAGGGTGATCGCCACCGCCGCCTCGGCTACCACCGCCGCCGCCGGAACGGCGCAGACATCGGAACGTTCCACCGTCGCCTTGAAGGGCTGCTTGGTCCGTACGTCCACCGTCTCCAAAGGCGTATAGAGGGTAGGAATCGGCTTCATGGCTCCGCGCACGATCATCGGCTCGCCGTTGGTCATCCCCCCTTCCAGCCCGCCCGCACGATTGCTCTTGCGATAAAAGGCGCCATCGCCATAGGCGATTTCGTCATGGACCTGCGAACCGGGACGATGGGCGGCCTCGAAGCCGATGCCGATCTCGACTCCCTTGAAGGCCTGGATACTCATTACCGCCGCCGCCAGACGCCCATCCAGGCGACGATCCCAATGGACATAAGAACCCAGACCGACCGGCGCGCCAAGAACAACCACCTCGACCACACCGCCAAGGGAATCTCCTGCAGCCTTGGCCTCGTCGATGGCGGCGATCATCGCTTTTTCGGCGACAGGATCAAAGGTGCGACAAGGGGAATTTTCGGCCAGGTCGAAGCGTTCCCGGTAATCGACGAGTTCCGCACTCGCGACCACTCCGCCAATTTCCGTGACGTACCCACAGACTTCGATCCCCAGGGATTTCAGAAATTTCATACAGAGTGCGCCGACCGCCACGCGCATAGCGGTTTCCCGGGCACTGGAGCGCTCGAGCACGTTGCGGGCATCGTCATGATGGTACTTGATCATGCCGGTCAAATCGGCATGACCTGGTCGTGGATGGACGATGGCAATCCCCTCGACCCGATCCTCGGCCCGTGGGGACATTTTCTTATCCCAGTTTTCCCAATCACGATTGACGATCGACAGGGTCACGGGAGATCCCAGGGTCTTGCCCCAGCGCACCCCGGAAAGGAATCGCACCTGATCTTTCTCGATCGCCATGCGCCCGCCCCGGCCATGTCCCTGCTGACGCCTGGCCAGATGACAATTGATATCCTCTTCGCAGATTTCAATATTGGACGGAAGCCCTTCGACAATGGCGGTCAAAGCCGGGCCGTGAGATTCACCGGCGGTCAAATAGCGTAAAGTCATGATCATTTCCTGAAAAAAGGTCTGGGACAACAAAAGGACAGGCCACCGCCTGTCCTTTTGTTGTCTATACACATAAACAAAGTTTATTTGATAATTCGAGGTGTGATGAAAATCAACAGCTCGCTTCGAGAATTATTCTTCTGGGTCGACTTGAAAAGATTACCCAGGAACGGAATGGAACGCAGAATCGGCACACCGTTTTCAGCGAAATCATTATTTTCGACAAAAATTCCACCGATAACCGTCGTCTCCCCATCCTTGACCAAAACCTTGGTTTCCGCTTCTTTGGAATCGATTTCAGGAGCGGCGCCTGCACCAGTGGCTACAGTGGTACCGGGGGAGCTATTGGTTGCCTTGATATCAAGAATAATCGAATCGTCAGGATTGATAACCGGCGTCACCTCAAGGGAGAGCGCAGCTTCAACCAGTTCGGTTGTGATCTCATCGTTGCTGACGGTCTGATAGGGGATCATAGTCCCTTGGGAAATTTTTGCTTTTTCTCCATTCAATGTAGTCACACGCGGGCGGGAAATAATTTTACCTGAACCCTGCGACTCCATAGCGGACAAACGCAAATCAAGAACCGTGGAATCGGCACCGAATTTTCCAAATTCGATATTACCGCCGATTCCAGCAACTTCGGCAGCAGAAGCCGGACCTGGTGGAATAACAAAATTGCCACCAAAACCAAGATTTCCAGCTACAGTTTGCCAACCTTGGTTGATAATATTGCCATCTCCCTGAAAAAGCCCCCAGTTAACGCCCAAGTTGCGATTGAAAGTCGAATCCGCCTCAACGATGCGAGCTTCAATCATGACCTGGCGTTCAGGGGTGTCGAGAATTGCAACAAGCTTCTTGATCGCAGTAATAACACTAGGGATATCGGTCACAATAATCTGCTTGTTGCGATCATCGGCCGTCAGCTTACCCCGTTCGGTCATCAGTTCCTTGCTGGGGCCTTCAACGTTCTTGATTGCGGTGTAGCTGACGGGGACAACCTCCGTCACCAAGTCTTCCAGTTTTTCTTTGTTACGCGCGGCGGTAAACTTGGCTTCTTCCATGGTACGGATTTGATCCTTGGGCATAACCCGCACCACGTTGCCTTTTTTCAGCATGCCGAGATTTTTGGTTTCAAGAATCAGGTCCAGCGCCTGATCCCAGGGAACATCAATGAGACGCAAGGTAATTGAACCTTTGACCTCGTCGGAAACGATGATGTTCAGATCGCTGACCTCGGCGATCAGTTGGAAAATATCACGGACATCGGCGTCATCGAAAACCAGGCGGATCTTTTCGCCGGAGTACACATGTTCTTTTTCCATGGAAGCGATGGTGTCTTGCTCCTCATCGGCCTGGACATCGATCGGGGAGTTAAACTGAGGCGCGGGCGCGGATAAGGTAGCAACCGGGATCGGCAAAGGTACTTGCGTCACGATCGCGGGGGTGGTGTAGGCACCGTCATCCACCACCAGAACCAATTTGTTGGGTTGTTGCAACAGTTGGTAAGGGACATCTCCCTTGAGTTCCACGGCAAAGCGCACATCCTGCCGGTTGCCATTCATGACCGTGTAGGGGGTGGCCCGCAGCATGGCACTGGGAAAGGAGTGGGAGTCAAAAGTCCGACGCAGCGCCCGGCTGATGGAGGCATTATTGACACCGAAACGAATCAGATTCCCTTCCTTGACCGCCGGTTCGATAGCAGCGGGCCCGGAAAGATCAATGACCAGCTGGGATTTACCGCCGTCTTTGGCGAAATTGATGGCGGTGACGTCCACCCGCCCTCCCGGGCGTGTGACGGCCGGAGGCGCGGCAACGGAAGATGGCGCCGTTCCGGCATCCCAGGTCAGGACAATCTGGTCGGCTTGGCGGGCGAGATTGTAAGTGGGGAGCTGGGTTGCAGAGGCGTCAAAAACAAAACGGGTGCGATCCTGATAGGTGCCAACCCGAACCTGGCTAAAACCATCCTGGGGGTAGAAAACCCGCTCACTAAAAGATGGGCGCACACCATAGAGATCGACCACCAGCCGTGCCGGATCAGCCAGGGTGAAATGCAGGAATTTCTCCACCCTCCCCTCCGTGACGAAAACCGCCCGCCCGGGCTGCATATCGACTCCGCTCACCAGCCAAGCTGTCGCCGTGGAGGGGGCGGCGAGTTCTGGCGTTTCCGCCGTGGTCAGCGCCGAGCCATCCCCTGGAACGGGTTCGGCCGCCGTCAGGGAGCCAACGCCCCAGGCGGAAATGAGTAGGACCAATAGAAAGGACCAAAGGATCCGTCGTCCGTTCGTCTGCATCTTGACCTTGAGCTCCTTCATATCAGTTCGCTCCCTCCCGTTTAGGAAGTTGAATCTTCTGGAGATTTTCCCGAACTTCCCCGACGAAATCGTAATATTTCTCCTGCACCGAAACCCCATCGGCATCAACCCCGATCACCACCCCATTATTTTTACCGACCTTGACACCCTTTCTCAGAATGTAGGACTTGCCCCCAGGGGCGGAGACCATGGCCATCGGGTCGCCTTTCCCAGTGATGACCCCCACCAGGCGCAATTCCCCGAGTTCGACCTGCTGCAAGGGGGTAAGAGGCTCGGTTGAGTTTGCAACCGGCTTCTTGGGTTCGATCAAGGGGACAAAGGGATCGCGCCGCCCGGATGGATCGTAGCTGAAAACCGGTTGAGCCTCTTCGATTTGCTGCTCGGTGGGAACCGGTTTCGCGTCCGCCTTGGGCATGGGGGCTTCGACCTTCTTACCGACGGGCTTTGGTGGAGGCGTGGGCGGGGCTTCCTGTCCACAGCCGGCCACGAGAAGCGCCAGCGCGATCATGCTGACCAGTCCAGTGCCGAACTTCATGGCTTGCCGCCTTTCCCGGGTTGCTTACCCGCGTCGGGCGCCGCCCCCCCCTCAATAAAGCGGAAGGTCGTGGCCAGGCAATTGACGGCCAAAAGAATGCGTCCGCTATCATCTTTAGGACTCGCCAGGGTAAGATTATTGATATTGACGATGCGGGGCAACTTGGCCACCGCGTCGGAAAACAAGGCTACTTCATGATAGGACCCGACCATCTTCAGTTCGACCGGAACCTCGGCGTAAAATCCTTTCGGCTTTTCCGCCCCGGGCTTGAAGAGGGTCACATTCAGCCCGTTTTCCTTGGCCAGAGCGGTAATGCTCGTCAACAGGTTGGGGATTTCCTTTTCGTTGGGAAGCTCCGTCAGGGCGTCGTTGAGCAAGGCCTCCATCTTCTCGAATTCTTCTTTGAATTTCGGAAGGTTGTCGGCGATGCGCTGGTCTTCCTGAATTTTGCTGTGCAGAGACGCATCCTTTTGCCGCAGACCGGCCAATTCCTCACGCAAGGGCAGATACATGAGATAGACAAAAAGTCCCGCGATTACCAGCATGAGCGCGACAAGAATCAAAAGGCGCTGATAAAGGGGAAGTTTCAGAACTTTTTCGAGCCGTGGATCCATGGCTTACCCTTTCATCGCTGGACAGGCTTGCCGGCCGAGGCTTCCACCTTAGCGACAACATTGAATTTATTAACCCGGACACCCGACTGATTGGCCTGCTCGATCACCTGGAGCTCGACGTTTTTGTAATACGGAGAGGCTTCGAGGTTCTTCAGAAATTGCGCCACCATCTCTTCGTTGAGCGCGAGTCCGCTCAAAGTAATGGCGCCCCCGGATTCCTTGAAAGCGGTGATCCAGAGTTTCTCGCTCAGAGCCTGGCTCAACTGATCCAGCAGATGGACCGGCCCACTTTTGGCCTGTTTGAGCTTGTCGAGGATATCGAGTTTGCCGACCAGCTCTTCTTTTTTCTTCTTGAATTCGGCCACCTCGCCAAGAGTCTTCTTCAGCGCCTGTAACCGCTGTTCCTTGCGGGCAATCTCCGCCTTTGCCTCATTGACCTGACCCTTCAGGGACGAGTAAACCACCCCGCAAGCGCCGGCGGTCAAAATGAGCGCGAGCAGAGCCGCCATCAACTGGCCGCGCAACTTGTCTTTTTTCTGGGCGGCCCGAATGGGCAATAGATTGATATGAATCATTTGTCGCCCAACCTCCTCATGGCAAGCCCCATGGCGACGGAAAACAACGGTCCCACCGCCTGGATATATTCCGGGTCGAAATCCTTATCGCTGACCTTGATCATGCGGAAGGGATCGAGCAACTCCACAGGAATCCCCAATTGCGTCCGGAGATATTCCTGGACATTAGGCGTTTTCGAAACACCGCCGGTAATGTAAAGTTTCTGCACCTTTTCGTCGGAAGAGGTGGCGGAGAAAAAGTCGAAAGAGCGTTGAACTTCTTGAGCGAGGCTTTCAGTAGCGTCGTTAATCACCTCTTGCACAACGGCGGGATCGACTTCCTCCGCGACTCCCCCGAGCTTGACTTCCTCGGCCTCTTCACCGCTCAGCCCAAGGCGCTTCTGGATTTCCTCGTTGTACATGTTCCCGCCGACCTGAATGTCGCGGGTAAAGACCGACTTGCCTGCCTTGAGTACGTTGACGTTCATTGCCGAGGCACCCATATTCACCAGCGCAATGATGCCGTCGTCCTCGAACCCGTAATTGGCTTCAAAGGCGTTTTCGATGGCGAAGCAGTCGATATCCATCACCACCGGATTCAGGGCACACTCTTTAAAGACCGCTACATGGTCGTTGACAAACTCCTTCTTGGCCGCGACCAGAATCACGTTCATCAGCGAGGGATCCCGCATATCGGGGCCGAGGATCTGGAAATCCAGATTCACTTCGGAAATTTCGAAGGGGATGTACTGCTCGGCTTCCCACTGGATCGACGCCTCCATTTCCTCCTCGGTCATGACCGGCAACTGGATCTTGCGGATAATGACGGAATGGCCGGAAACCGAGGTCGCGACATTTTTGGTCTTGACCTTGAGGCTGTCCAACAGGTTGCGGATGACTCCAACGACCGCGCCGGAGTCCATGATGGCATTATCGACGATCGCCTCCGGCGGCAAGGGCGCGACCCCGAGGGTCTGCAGCTGATAGCCACCCTTGAACTGGTGCAACTGAACCAGCTTGACGGAGCTCGATCCGATATCGATGCCGACGACGTCTTTTTTGGCCCTGAATAACATGAAAGACCCTGACTCAATTAGGTGATGAACTACCGATCACATGCCTTGCCCGTAAATCACCAGCAAAACATGTGCCACTTTTTCATCATTTTTCGGGGAAAACTCGTTCCCGGTCAACGAGGTCGAAGCCCAAGGCAAAGATTATTTTGCGCATCGTCGCCATCCGGCAGGGCTCTCCACGCTCGATACGATCGACGGTCAGCGGCGAAACCCCGGCTTTGCGTGCCAGTTCGGCCTTGCTCATCAGCAGGCTCTCGCGGATTTCCTTGACACGATTGGACATGAAATCTGACCATCCCAGCAGAGGTGAGTTAATATAAACTGTATACAATGTATAGATAACTACGCTCCACAGTCAATACAATTTCACCTCAATTACCATTTCAAACTCATTGGAATCCCGCGACTTTTTCATCCAATGCACAATATGATGAGGATTCCGGAGAGCAGCTACACCAAATGTTGCCAAAAAAAAATTTCATCCTGTACCGATTCCGGAACCGGGCCGAGGCGAATCAAAGGAACCTTTGCAGATACCAGCCGACCAAAGACTCACCCCAAAACAGCCAGATCACGGCCCCCCACGCCAAAAATGGGCCGAAGGGAATCGCCAGTTTGCCGTCGGCGCCCTTGACCAGCATCCACGGTACGCCAACCAGGGTGCCGAGAAGGGAAGAGATAAAAATGATCGGCAGCACCGCTTTCCAGCCGAGAAAGGCCCCGAGCATGGCCAACAACTTGATATCCCCGCCGCCCATGCCCTCTTTCTTGGTCAGAAATTCGTAGCCGATGGCCACCAGAAAGAGGCTGCCTCCGCCCAGAAGAATGCCGAGAAGGGAGTCACTCCAGCTCACCCAGGGGAGCAGAAAGGAGGCGCCGAAGCCGAGGACGATCCCCGGCAGGCTGATGACATCGGGGATGATCTGATGGTCGAGATCGATAAAGGTGATGGTGACAAGTAGCGCGACGAAAACCCAGAAGACCGGGGTGGCCCAGTGGATCCCGAAATAATAAAGAACCATCGCGAAAAGCAGACCGGTCAAGGCTTCAACCAGGGCATACCGGAATGGAATCCGCGCCCGACAACTCGCGCAACGCCCCCGCAGGAAAATCCAGCTCAGGATGGGGAGGTTCTGGTACCAGCGGATCGGCGAGCCGCATTGGGGACAGCGGGAACGGGGGGAGACGACGGATTCTCCTGCGGGAATGCGGTAGATGCAGACATTGAGGAAGGATCCGACCACCGCACCGAGCACGAAGGCGACGCCGAGTAGCAGGTAATACTCAAAGGGCATGAGAATCTCCGTCAGTCGAAAAATACCGAGGTATTTTCCTGAAAAATCGTCTCCAGATCGGCCAGCATCTTCTTCATCTGCCCATAGGGAATACCGAGGCTTAAGGCCCCGGGAACCTGGGATAGCTTCATTTCGGTGTCGGGCCTGGCCTGGCCGATACCGAGGGCGCGGCACAGACTGCCGGCGACATTCACCGTGGCCGCCAGGCGGTAGGCGGCGGGGTAGACACCCGGAGAGAGGTCGAGGCGGTCATGATGCAGGGTCGCCTGAATGAAGGTCGGGTTGAATTTCCACTTTTCCAGCACGGCGGCGCTGATCATGGCATGGGGAAAATGAAACCATTCCCTTTCGAGTACATCCGCCTGCGCTTCTCCGGCATCGACCAGAGCCAGCAAGCGTTGATAGCGGGAGGGATCGAAATCATACATCACCAGCTTGCCGATGTGCCGGAAGAGACCAGCCAGGAAGGCCTCTTCCGCGTTGGTGGAGTTAAAGTCCCGGGCAACCAACCGGGCCGCCAAGGCGCAGCCAACGGCATCCTCCCAGAGACGCTTCTGGATTGGACCGGGATCACTGCCAAAAGATTTCAGGCTGGCGGTGAGAACCAGACTGCGCAGTGCCTCTTCCCCCAGGATCACCACCGCTCGCGGAATCGTGGAGACGTCGGTCCGCACGCCGTAAAAAGCAGAGTTGGCCATGCTCAGCAAACGGCCCGAGAGAACCGGGTCGCAGGCGATCAGCCCGGCCAGGGAATCCGCCGTGTAGTCGGCAGTTTGCAACATTTCAAGAACACGGGAAGCCACCGCCGGCATGGGCGGAAGATTATACATTGATTCGACGATTTCACAGAGTTGGTCGGCCATGGGATCCTCCCTTGAATATTGTATTTACATGCCATCCGGCGATTTCCCAAAGCACCTTGCAAACTTTGCTCCGATCCGGCCGATTCTCCACCAGGAAATGCCCAGACCTTGTTTTTCCCGTCGCATGTTGATTTTACCCGGCGAAAAAGGTTAATGTGTTAACAAGTAGTTATTTCACCGACAGAGCAGGCGCGACCCATGGCGGAAATCAGCGAAGCGACAACCTATCCGGTCAATCCCCTCGCGGGATACCCGCGCAATCCCGCGACCGAGCAGGAGCAGGGAGCCGGCACCTCAGGTCGCCGGGAAACCGGGAGCGGAGACGCCGCATCTTTCCCCTCTTCGGCCAAAGACAAGGTCACCATTAGCCGCGAAGCGCAACAAATTATGCAACTGACTAGCGCCGATCGCCGCGTCCGGGCTCACGAAGCCGCCCACTCCGCCGCCGGTGGGCAATACGCCGGTGGCCCGAGCTACAGCTATAAGCAAGGACCGGACGGCAAACGCTACGCCGTCGCTGGAGAAGTCCCCATCGATATTTCGCCGGTTTCCGGCGACCCGCAAGCGAGCATCCAGAAAGCCCGGGTGGTACGCTCCGCCGCTCTCGCCCCAGCTGACCCCTCGCCGCAAGACCGGCAGGTCGCAGCGGCGGCGATGCGCATGGAAATGAAGGCCCAATCCGACCTGCAAGCCATGCGGCGCGAGGAAACAACCCAGGAAACCCAGGGACCGGAAAGCATTCGGAGCCGAGAGGAAGGGAGTGACGAAACCGCCGGCTCCCGGCAAGCCTCCGGAGAAAACCCGCCGCCGGCCGAGACCCGTTCCATCCGACTGTACGCCTGAAGTTATTGTCTGCCCCTGAAAAAACAGCCTGTCTGGAATCTTCCGGACAGGCTGTTTGCATTTTCTCAGAACCGGGCTTCGGAATCCGGTGGCTCGATCTCCCCCGGGAAGCGCGTGAAAGGATAAGGCCGCTCATTCTCGTTGAGTGTCAGATAGCGGATGACCCGGTAGGAATAATCCGCCACCCGCGAACCGAATTTGCGCAACGGCTCGCTGGGGTTGCCGGTCACCAGCAGATAGAGATACTGACCCAGCACCGTCACCTGCACAACAAGCCGCAGAATCTCGAAGACCAGCAGGAAAAGAATGGCATAAAGCAGGCGCAGAAGGATTTTCAGGCGACTTACGGTCGGGCCTGAAACCGATGTG
>DIVU01000285.1 GCA_002423365.1 Desulfuromonadaceae bacterium UBA6124
TGCTCTCCACCGGCATCAAGACCCCCGTCGGCATCAAGGTCATGGGACCCGACCTAGAGGTGCTCGGCCGCCTCGGCGAGCAGATCGAAGCCCTGGTGCGACCCCTGCCGGGGACTCTTTCGGCTATCGCCGAGCGCTCGGTGGGCGGTTCTTATCTTGATCTGGAGATCGACCGTCTCGCCGCCGCCCGCTACGGTATCCAGGTCGGCGACATTCAAGCCGTCATTCAGGCGGCCCTCGGCGGCATGACTGTCACCGAGACCGTGGAGGGACTGGAGCGCTATCCGGTGAGCCTACGCTACGACCGGGATTTCCGCAGCGACCCGTCGGCCCTCAAGCGGGTGCTGGTGGCGGCTCCGGGCGGCGCCCAGATCCCCCTGGAACAGCTGGTGACCTTCAGCATCCGCAACGATCCGGACAGCATCAAGAGCGAGAATGCCCGGCGTACCGCCTGGGTTTACGTCGACATCAAGGGGATCGACATCGGCACCTATGTGAAAACCGCGCAGAAAACCGTGGCCGAGCACATCAAGCTGCCAGCCGGCTACAACATCGTCTGGAGCGGCCAGTACGAGTACATCGAGTCGACCCGCGCCCGACTGATGCTGATCATCCCCCTGACGCTGGTGATCATCTTCGTCATCATCTATCTGAGCACCCGATCGGCGGTGAAGACAGCCATCGTCTTTCTTGCCGTCCCTTTCTCCCTGGTCGGGGCCTTCTGGCTGCTCTATCTGCTCGATTACAATATGTCCATCGGCGTCTGGGTCGGGCTGATCGCCTTGGCCGGCCTCGATGCCGAAACCGGTGTGGTGATGCTGCTCTACCTCGATCTCGCCCACAAGCGCTGGACGGACGAAGGGCGAATGCTGACCCGCGGCGACCTGGTGCAGGCGGTGCATCACGGCGCGGTCAAACGTATCCGGCCCAAGGTTATGACCGTGGTGACCATCATCGTCGGCCTTTTTCCCATCATGTGGAGTACTGGCGCCGGGGCCGACGTCATGAAGCGCATCGCCGCGCCGATGGTCGGCGGTTCGATCACCTCTCTGGCCCTCGAACTCCTGGTCTACCCGGTAATCTTTTATATCTGGAAAGGTCGGCATCTCGATCCGTCGCCGCTGCCGAGCGGCGACGCGACGTTTCACGAAACCTGACAACCCACTCCGGGCCCGGCCCGGCTTTAACCTCAAGGAGCAATATCATGAAAAAACATTGGCTTTGTCTGTTGGCTATGACCTTGTTGGGCAGCGCACCGTTGACGGTAACGGCAATGAATGACCACGAGAATCATGGCACCAAAACCTCGACTAAACAGGATGCCCATGCCGGGCACGACCACAAGAACCATTCCGGCATGGAAATGGACGGCGATACCCTGATGCTCGGCGAGCAGATAGTGGAGGGGGTCGAGGCGATGGCCCACCTCAAGGATGTCAAGGCGGCTATGGCCAAGGTGGGAATGGCCCATACCCATCATCTGATGGTGGAATTTTATCAGGTCCCCAGTGGAGAGCCGATGGAACAGGGGCTGGCGGCGGTCAAGATCATTGATCCTGCCGGGAAGGAAAGCGGCCCCCTCACTTTGGTTGGGATGGACGGGCATTTCGGAGCCGATCTGGCCCTGAGCGCGAAGGGGGAATATCTCTTCAAAATCGGTACGAAATTGGCCGACGGTAAGAAACGTCAGTATGAATTCAAATTCAGCGCGAAATGATAGGACGCAAAAAAAGGCATAAGAAAAGGGGGAGCCGGCAAGTGGCTCCCCCTTTTTTAAGCTGAATTTTGGATCAATTACTTGACGTGGCACTCGGAACACTTGGTGGGACCGGCGCCTTTTTCCTGATGGCAACCTTTGCAGGCGGCATGGGCTTTTTCCTTGCCCAGGTCGAGCGCGCCGGGCTCGCCTTCGCCGTGGCAGAGAGCGCAATCAAAAGCTTCGGAGTGAACTTTGTGATTGAAGGTGACCTTGCCGTAGGTGTTCTCGATCACGATGCTGTCGCCGGAAGCGGCTTCGGCAACGGCCTGGGTGGCTTCAGCGGCTTTTTCCTCGACGGCCGCGACGGCGGCCGCGCCGGCGCCGGCAACGGCTGCTACCGCTTCCTTGCCGGCCTCGGTGGCTTCAGCGGCTTTGTCTTCTACCTTGGCGGCAACTTCGCCGGCCTGCTCCGTGGCGGCCTGGACGGTGCTTTCGGTGGCAGCGGCAGCATCTACAGCTTTCTCTTCAACCTGGGCAGCCGCTTCAACGGCCTTTTCTTCTACCTGGGCGGCAACATCCGCAGCCTTCTCTTCGACCTTGGCACCAACTTCAGCGGCTTTTTCGGTTACGGCCACAGCGGCCGTTTCGGCTGCCTTATCGGGCGCCTGGGCCTCCTCTTTTTTGCTGCACGCAACGACCGACAGTGAAGCAACCAACAAAACGACTAACAGGGCTGTTCTTTTCATCTACTCTCTCCTTTTTTGCAATGTTAGGGTTGTTTTGCAATGGTAGGTATTCTACCATTAAATTTCTTTTGGACAACCGTTTCTTCTCTCAGCGGAAAGACCATGCCTCATGGAAATATTATCGGACGATCAGTGCTTTGTTTGCGGACCTGCCAATCCGCAAGGGTTGCATGCCAACTTTGTTGTGGATAAAGAAGGGCGTCGCGCCCATTGCGCGATTCGTATTCCCAGCCGGTTTCAGGGGTGGCAGGGGCTGGTTCATGGCGGGATTCTCGCGACCCTGCTTGATGAAGCCGGCATATACGCCTGCCGCGCAACCGCCGTGCATTTTGTCACAGCGGAATTGACAGTCAAGTATAAATTGCCGGTTCCCGTCGAGACCGAACTTCTCGTATCCGCCGAAGTTGTTGAACAGAAACGGAAAATCTATTTTGTCCAGGCTCGGGTCGAAGCCGCCGGTAAGCTTCTGGCCGAATCCTCCTCGCGGATTTTCGAGGTTACCCCCAAGGCGTGAAATATTTCCCCTTTGAAAACAGTGATTGCGTTATGATCTCTTATCCGGGAATAAAATTTCGAAAAAAACAGGCATTTTTTCTTGACTGCCTCGGGCATCTCTGTTAAAAACAGCATCCGTTCTTGGGGTGTCGCCAAGCGGTAAGGCAACGGACTCTGACTCCGTCATCCCTAGGTTCGAATCCTAGCACCCCAGCCAAGGATATCCTGCGGTTAACGTTCAAAATAATTTACGCGCTCATCGTCTAGCCTGGCCTAGGACACCGGCCTTTCACGCCGGCGACGGGGGTTCGAATCCCCCT
>DIVU01000268.1 GCA_002423365.1 Desulfuromonadaceae bacterium UBA6124
AGGTAGTTGTTGGAGCAGAGAAGCAGCACCTCGCGGCCGTCGACGACCACCCGCGGCCCCTGGGGACCGGCGACGGTCTTGAGGGTTCGCAGCATCCCCTGCTCGCGCAGGGCCTCCAGTTCTTTTCGCAATTTGCGCATGGTTTTAGTCCCGCCAGTCTTCCGCGCCGCCGATCGTTCCGATGCGATCGAAGAGGAGCACGGTATGTTCGAGAAAAGCGATCAGTCCCGCCCGGTCGAGCCCAGCACCACAGACGAAAAAGGCCCGTCCACCGCGCTCCTCCCCCCGGGGTTTGAGCTGGGGGAAACGGACATAACCCAACTCGCGGCTCGCCACGTAACCAGCCGTATAATCGGGATCGTCGGACCAGCAGAGTTCGGCCAGCACTTCCGGCGCGGCCAGCACCTTGCTCGCCAGCACCAACGCCTCGCGCACATGTGGGTTGTCCAGACCGCGTTCGGCGAGGCGCGTACGCAGTTCGGCCTCGGCATCCGCGGTCAAATCCATGCGGCTGGCACGCACGCCGCGAGCAGGATCAGCTTCGAGCCGCGCGCCGCTGGCGGCATCGATGAGCATGGCGCCGCGCATGGCCCGGCCATCGGGCGCGGCTCCTTGGGCGATCCAGTCCATGGCCGCAGCCACCGCCGCCTCGGCGACGCCCACCTCCAGGAGCAGACGCCTCGCCGCCCGCCGCCCCTGTTGGTAATCACGCACCCGGAAGGTGCGCAGATCAAGCAGCCGGCCACGGCGGATCGCTGTCGGCGGCACCAGGTCGACGGCCAGGCGGATTTCCTCGGCCCGCCCCCGGGGATGTTCCAGGGCACGGCGCACTAGGGCCGCCGCCGTCTCTTCCAAATCGGCGGGACCGACCAGGCGCTCGGCGCCGGAAAGATGCCGGTTTTCCCGGCGGGAGTGCATACGCACGCTGTAAAGGGACTCTTCCATGACGGCAGAATTAGCACGGGGCAAAGCGCCTTGTCAACGAAAGACGCCGCCCTGGTTAACCACCCCCTCTTGGCAGTTCCCTGAACTTTGTGGTAGCGTGCCGAAAACCGCGCTGAACACCCTCCGCGCCCGCTCCGACAACCCTTTAACGACGTGCTGCCGATGACCGAATTCGCTCAGATCCTACTTTGGGGAGCCTTCCTCTGCTACCTACTCTCCGTCAATCTCTACCTGCTCCATGCCCTGATCCGCCGTCCGCTCCTCTGGCGCGGGGCCTTTGCTCTGGTCGGGCTCGGCTTTCTGCTGCACAGCCTCTGCCTCGGGCTGCGCTGGTATCTGGCCGGATACCTGCCGGTGACCAACCTCTTTTCCACCCTCTTTTTCTTCAGCTGGGCGCTGGCGGCCACCTACCTCTATTTTGAGCTGCGCAACCGGATTCACGCCGCCGGGCTCTTCGTCATGCTCTTCAACCTGCTCCTCCTCGGCACCGCCCTCCCCCGCGACAGCGCCCTCAAACCGCTGATCCCGGCCCTCGACACCCCGCTCTTCACCCTGCACATCGCCTTTTCCTTCCTCGGCTATGCCTTCTTCGCCATGGCCTTTTCCCTCGGCGTCCTCTATCTCGTTCAGCGCCGCCTGGGCACGGCGCTCTTGCCCGATCTGGCCCTGTTGCGCCAGCTCAACGAGGAGGCGATCTTTCTCGGTTTCGCCCTTTTCAGCCTGTGCATGCTCTTCGGCGGCATCTGGGCCCAGGTCGCCTGGGGCTACTATTTTTCCTGGAACATCAAAGGGCTCTGGTCCTTCCTCGTCTGGCTCTTCTATGCGGGAATGTGCCACGCCAAATTCGTCCGACGCTGGCAGGGAACGGGCTATGCCTGCCTCTCCATCCTCGGCTTCGCCCTGGTTCTCTTCACCTACCTGGGGATCGGTCTGCTCATGAGCAGCAACCATCCCCTCGACTGAGCGAAAGTCATCATGTCCCGATTCCGCCATCTGCTCAAAGATTTCTGGAAGCTTTGCTGTTCCCTCAAGCTGGCCATCGTGCTGGCGACCCTGGCGACCCTGACCGCCTTCGGCGGCTCTTTGCTGATGCCTTCCCGCCCCTGGATCTTCGCCAACATGGACAGTGTCAACCTCGGCGAATGGCTGGCGCGCCAGGGCCGACAGTATCCGGGGATGACCTGGTGGATTCATCTCTACGGCGCGCTGCTGCTGTTGTTGGGGCTGAACACCGCCTGCTGTGTCGCCGACTGGCTCGTCCACCTGCGCGGGCGCTGGCGTAAGAGCGGCGAATATCTCATCCACCTCGGCTTCGTTCTGCTGCTCGCCGCCTATCTCTGGGGCTGCCTGGCCGGCTTTCGCGTCGCCGGGGAAGCGATCGCCGTCGGCGAAACCCGGCCGGTGCCGCGCCTGCCCGGGTACTACCTGCGCCTGCATGCGGTCGAACCGGTGCTCGGACCGAGCGGCCGGCCCATGGATGTGCGCAGCTCCTTGAGTCTGCTGCGGGGGGAGACGGTCGTGGCGGAACAGGCCGTGCGTGCCAATCACCCCCTGATCTGGAAAGGCCTGACCGTCCTCGGGCTTTCCTTCGATCAGCGCAACGACGGGTTCCGCTTCACCGGCAGCCTCGGGACGCTGGAGTTGCGGGCCGGCAGTCGGATCGCCTTGCCGGACGGCGGCGAGCTGCACATCCTCGACTATCGCCCCAACGGCGCGCGGCGGGGAAGCGGCGGCGGTCCGTTCGAACCGGTCTTTTTCGGCGAAATCCGTCACCCCGGCCAGCCGTCGGAGCACGTCCGCTATGCCCTGCGCGAAGGCCTCCCCTCCGCTCTGACTCGGATCGGCCTCGACCTGCGCCCGCTGGCCCCCCTCCAGCAACCGGTAAGCATCCTCGCCATTCACTATGACCCCGGTCTTGCTTTGGCCTTTGCCGGCGCATTGGTGATGACCCTGGGAATTCTGCTGGCGATCGGCTCTTTTTACTATAAACGCTCCCGAGGGGACCGGCCGCTGCTCTGAGAGCCCGAAAAGCCTCGGAAAGAATGGGTTTTACCTTGAGTTTTTCAGCGCATAGCTGTTATCATCAAAAAAATTATGAATGTTTTTCTCACTAATTTAATGTAATTCAAGGGTCCCCGCCGGTGATCATGATTCGAAACCTCTTCATCTCGCTTCTTCTCGTCGCCCTGCTCCCTCTTTCCGCCTGGTCGGCCCTGACTTTCGGCGCGGTGCCGCGCGAGGGGGGACTGATCCGCGACGATGCCCAGGCCCGGCAATTCGCCGCCGCCCTGGAGAATCAATTGGGGGAGGAGGTGGATGTGCGCCTCTTCCGGGACGAAGCGACCCTGCATGCCTGGCTGAACCGTTACCAACTGGTCGATATCGCGGTTCTGTCCCGGGATTACGTGAAGCGGCAATCCGCCGGGGAATTTATCCTCCTCTCCGGCAGCGGCGCTTTCGGCTCGCTCGACTCCTTCGTGCTCCGTCAGGGCACCAACCGCCGCTTGGTGCCCCGGTTGCAGACAACGATCAACCGCCTCTCCGCGGACCCTCAGGTACGGCGGATTTTCCAACCGGCTCCCGTGACGCCCGCCCAACCGAAAGTCGCCGCGACGAAAACAAAACCGAAGCGTGCCGCCAAGGTGGTCAAAGCTACCCCGCCACACAAGGCGAAGGCGGCACAAAGCAAAGCAGCACCCAAACCGACGGCGACCAAACCAAAATCGACCGCGAAGACCCTGCCGGCGACAGCTCCCCCATCAACCAATGGGAAGACCTCAGAGCCCGCCGTTGTTTCACCGGCGCCTAGCCCAGCCGTGGCCCCGGAACCCGCCCCCATAGCCGCGACATCGGCCCCGGCTGTCGAAGCGATTCCCCCGGTTGTGACGGAAGCGACGGCAACCGCCGAAACGGATCCGACCAAGCCGGAACCTGAGGCGGGGGCCGCGCCGAGCACCGACGAAGAAGCGGAAACCGCCCAAGCTTCCGCGCCTGCTCCCGCACTGGTCGACGAAAAACCCGCGCCTACCCTGTTCGGCCTGAAAGGTCTCCTCCTCACCCTGGCCGCCGCCCTCGCCGCGACCGGTCTGGGCTTGCTCCTCTTCCAACGGCGGCGCCGGGCTGCCCCCCAGGAACCGATTTACACCGGCAAAACGCCCCTCGCCGTAGGCGGCTCGATCATCACGGCCGCCCGGGTCAAGGAACAACTCTATGGCGAGCGGCCATCTCCCAGTGCATCGGCATCAAAAGGGGAATCGGTGGATGACACCGTCATCGCACCGCTTCCCCTTGAGGAGCCACTTCCCCCCGGCGATGAAGAAACTGCGGCGCCGCAAGAGGTGAAAACAACCGGATTTCCGAATTTGGCCGAGCTCATAGCGGAGGCGGAAGAAGAAGAGGAACCTCCCCTCGAACCTTTCATCCCCGCAGAGTCTTCTTCCGAAAACGTCTCACCTGGAACCGTCATTCCGACGACGGATGCCGTGAAGCCCGAGACGGAGCCGGAGGTTCTTTCCTGGGGCCAGGGAGCCGAAGCCAACGCGGAAGAGCTAATGACCGACAGAGGGGAAAACGGCCTGGTGGCCGACGACCTGCCCGACGATCCCTGGAACGACGAGGCGCCCGAAGGTCTTGCGCTCCTCCCGCCGGAGGAGCCGGCGGGACCGGAGAAGAGCGAGGAGTTCCCCTGGCTCGCAAAGACCGATGAGCCGGCGGTTCAGGCCTTCGCCGAGGGACCGCTGCCGGAGGCTCCTTTCGTGCTTGCCGGAGAAGCCGACGCGGATCCCGAGAATCGCGACGCCCTTCCCCTTGAATCCGCTTCCTTCCCCTGGGACAGCCCGGAAGCGGCGCCGGAAGAGCTGAAACAAGCATCGACCTTCGCGGAAGCGGAGGCCTTTGCGGAGGGCAAGGGTCCTCTCCCCATCTTCCCCTTTGAGGGGGATACGGATGCTGCCGACATCCCCCTGCCGGTGGTGAATCCGGAAGCCCCCTGGGAAGAGACCACCGGCGAAACGGCCGCGACGGATTTCCTCCCAGCTGGGGAGAACACCTTGGATACCACTGAAGTGTCTTCTTCGCCTCTTGCGGAGGGCTTTCTCAAAGTCGACCTTGCCGACGAATTCGGCGCTGAGCCCACCGAGCTGCCGACCTTCAACGACATCCCGGAGTCAAAGGAGTTCCGAGCCGAGCCATTGGGGGGTGACATCCCGATGGTGGAAACCCCCAACTACTTGAGCTTTTTCCAGGCTACGGAAACAACTGCAACGGCGGCAGCAGTTGCGCCGGCAGAAAGGCCGCGTCCCGAGGCGGCCAGCTCCCGCCCCCGTTCAGCAGCCAAACGCCCGAGCCTGAGCATCCAAGGGGAACTGGGAGGGACGCAGGCACCGGCCCTGCTGAAGCTCATTTCCGGCCAGCGCAAGCCCGGTCGGCTCAGGGTATTGACGGCCGTCGACGAAAAACACCTGCACTTCCATCGTGGACATATCGCCGCCGTTCACTCCTTGCACCCGACGGACGGCTCGCCCACGGCTTTTCTGATGCACAAACTCGGCGACCTTCTGCTGCGCCGAAACCTGATCAGCCCCCAGCAACTGGAGCGCGCCACGGAGATCTGCGCCCTGCAGCAGCACCGGCGCATCGGGGAAATCCTTCTGGAAACCTCCCCCCTAACCGAAGGCGATTTGCGCGACACCCTCCATATTCAGGCCGAAGAAATCCTCTTTTCCTGGCTCTTCACCCCCCACGGAAGCTTCGAGTATGTGGCGACGAAGAACAACGTTCCGACCCATGAAGACCTGGCGATCGACGTGAACGACCTGCTGCGCAAGGCGACCTTGCAGATAGAGGAATGGAAAGGCTTGCGCCAGACGATCCCGTCGCTGGAAACCCGGATCGATTTCAAGGGAAATGGCCGGGTCAAAATGCAGCACGCCCGCATGCCCGCCAGCCAGGAAAGCATCCTCGCCATGGTGGACGGGCGGCGCACCGTACGTGAGATCTGTCAAAAGTCGGGGATTCTCGAACTCGAAGTCTGCCGCTTTCTCGCGGCGATGATCAAGGGGAGGATTCTGCAGATCAATCAGGAAGAGTAAAAAAGCTCACGCCAGTCTTTACGCGAAACAAAAAACCCGGGAGTCTGGGGAAATCCCCCTGCTTCCGGGTTTTCTTTTGTCTCCGTGTTTGATCCTCATTGCGGAAAAATCAGGCTGTTCTCAAGACAGAAGACGTCGGTTTCCGAAACGGGACAAAGCTAGATTTCCCGTTCCCGCCAGGGCATGACGAAATCCTCATGCCCAAAAGAGTAGTCGCTTTCCATATGATCGCGGCAGCCGCCGTTCAGGATAGCGGCCACGTCCTCGGCAAAGACCAGCCCATCGGCCACCGGAATCGCGTACACCGGAACCCGTGAATCCTGCCGGGATACCAGGGTTTCTCCCTCATCCCGATCCGCCAGTCGGTTTTGCTCCCGGTCCAGGTCAACCCCGAGAAACTCCAGCCCGGCCAGGGCCTTCTCACGCACCGACCAGCCCACATCGCTGTAGTTGGAGGTAAAAATCAGCGCATCCACGCGGCCGAGCGCAGCAAAGTAGGCGCCGATGTATTTGCGTAAGCGGTAACCTTCGATCTCCTGGGNNCCTGGGCCAGCTGACAGAGAACATCGCCGGCGGCAGCCCCTTCCAGGATTTCCCGTCGTTCTCCCGTCCCTCCGGCAATCCCCGCCAAACCACTCTTCTGGTTGAGGATCGACGTGTAGTCCTTGGGGGCGAGCTGCTCCGCCTGCATAATGTAAGGGAAGATGCCCGCGTCGATATCCCCGCAACGAGAACCCATGGCGGGCCCTTCGAGAGGGGTCATGCCCATGCTGGTATCGACGGAACGGCCATTACGGATGGCGCACAGGGAAACACCCTTACCCAAATGCACCGTGACCAAGTTGACGCCGTCGGCCGGCTTGCCAAGCAGCACCGCACCGCGCTTGGCCATGAAGAGATGAGAGGCGCCGTGGAAGCCGTAGCGCCGCACCCCATGCCGTTCATACCATTCATGGGGCAAGGGATAGATATAGGCTTTGGGCGGCATGCCCTGATGGAAGGCGGTGTCGAAGATCGCCGCCTGGGGGATGTCCGGAAGAAGCCGGCGGGTGGCGTCGATTCCGGTGAGATTCGGGCCGTTGTGCAAGGGGGCCAGATGCTCCACGGAACGGATGGCCGCGACGACTTCATCGTCGATAAGGACCGAGCAGGTGAAGCGCTCGCCGCCATGGGCCACCCGGTGACCGACCGCGGCGATCTCGGAGAGAGCGCCAAGAACACCGAAATCCGCGGAGGTCAGGGTGCGCAGAATCACTTCGATGGCGCTGGCGTGATCAGGGCAATCGACGGGGATTTGCCAGGTTCCCCGCCCGGTCACTTCATGGCTGACCGATCCATCGCCTACCACCACGCGATCCACGGTGCCACGGGCGAGAATGACTTTTTTCCGCCAATCCAGCAGATGATAGTTGACGGAACGACCCCAGCAATTCAACGAAAGAATCTTCATGCACAAACCCCGAAGCTAGGCAAGGCAGGTGATCGGCTCGCAGCGACGGCTTCCAGCGGCGCGGCGCAACGGGCATCCATATCCGGTTTCAAGCGGAAGCCGAAGATAACATAATAGATTTTTTAACACAAACGTTATAAAACGCCTACCTCCACTCGATCTCCGCCCTGCGCCTTGGCGTCGTAGAGGGCCTTGTCCGCCTGGGAAAATAGTCGTTCCAGCATATCGGAGCACCCCAGGTCGCGGGGTTCGGATGACTCCGAGGTTAACGGCAAGGCCGCCACCCCCGCACTGAAGGTGATGCCGAAATCCTCCCCTTTCGCGCTCCAGACCAGGTCGCGAACCGATTTGCATAATCTCCCGGTCAGTTCCGTCGCCCCCTCGATACCGGTTTCCGGGAGGATCAGCGCAAACTCCTCGCCGCCGATCCGGGCCAGGATGTCCGTCTCGCGCAACTGTCCGCGCAGGGCCTCGGCCACATCCTTGAGAACCTGATCCCCCACCCCGTGGCCATAGCGATCATTGACCCGCTTGAAAAAATCGAGATCGATAATCACGAAAGTCGCCGTGTGCCGATAACGCAGGGCCCGGGCCACCACCAGCCCCCCCTCAGAGAAGAAAAAACGCCGGTTGTACAAGCCGGTCAGGGCGTCCACCATGGCCAGGGACTGGTAACGCTCCTTCAGTTCATGGGTTTCCCGCAAGGCGTTCTCCAACTGACTGGTCCGTTCCCGAACCTGGTTTTCCAGATTATGCAAGAGCCGGCTCGACATCATCGCCTGCCCGAGAAAGAGCGCAAAGAGGGGGATGAAACGCTGCTGCCAGGCACCGAACCGCTGGGGTTCGGAAGCCGCGAGCAGCAAGGCGCCGACCCGTTCCCCACCCACAACCAGGGGGGCGCCCAGCATACTGCGAGGAGAGTCTTTAGTGGCCAGGGGCTTGAGTTCGTCATCGTCCAAGCAGTCATCGCAAATGCGAACATCGCCGGAACGAATCACCTGATCAACAAAAGCCACCTCCATGGGAGATACCTCATCGCAGCAGGCATTTTTACCCTCGGAACAGATTTTCAGGGTGCCGTTGCACCAGGCCACGGCGGTGGCCGGATGCTCGCTGCCGACCTCGACAAAAAAGAGAGCGCAGCGCTCGACTCCGTAATTCTCCACCAGGGAAACGAGCGCCTCCTGAAGCAGCTGTCCTTCACCACAATGGCCAAGATCGAGGGCCCCCAAGCCCTTGAGGGTGGAAAGGGAGGCCAGTAGTTCGTCGAAGACCGCCGTCATCTCCCGGAAGGTTTCGTTGAGGGGGGGAGTCTTCATGCGTCAACTCCATGCCGGGTCAGAGTCCGGGCCATGTTGCGAAATTCCTCGGCGCGCTGGATCACCTCGTTGATCACCCGGTCGATTTCCTCGCGCCGGCCCCAGTGAGTGTCCACAAGTTCCGGCAAGGGCGGCGGCCCTTCCTGCGCCAGGGAGGCTTCGGCGAGACGGACGGAGACTGCGACCACTTCCGCCAGGGGGTTGTCGCGGACATCCGTCAAGGGGGAGCGACACTGGGCGATCGCCTCGCTCAGGGGTTCGGGCAGCCCCCAGCGCCGCGCCAGGAGGGCACCAGCCTGCTCGGCATCCACGTCCAGCAGATCCAGCGTCAGGGCGCGGGGATCGGCCTCCTCGAGGGTGAAAACCCGTTGCATTTCCTCGGGAAAGAGCACGACCAGGGCACGCGTCCCAAGATTGTGCAGCAGCCCAGCGGCATAGGCCGCTCCCGGAGCGGGTTTGGGCATCCCCCGATGGAGCGGCGTCAGGGCCCGGGCCAGGTGGGCGGTCAGCACCGACAGATACCAGTGCCGCTCTTCACTGAACCCCGGACATGACTGAACCCGCAAGGAGCTTTCGAGGGAGAGGGAGAGGGCCAGGGCCTTGGTCATAGAGAGACCGAGCACCCGGATGATGGCTTCGGCCACCGACTGGATCTTGCCCCGATGCCCATAATAGGCGGAATTGGCACAACGCAGGATGCGGGTCGTCAGTTCCGGATAGGTTTCGACGATGGCGGCGATCTCTTCCAGATCGGCCTGATCATCGGCGAGCACGGCGAGGATTTCCTTCGCCATGGGGGACGGGGGGGCGAGATCCTGCAAGCGAAAGAGTTTGGATCGGGAATCCTGATTCAAACCGACATCCTCCAGACGACTAAGGGCATTAAATGGAAAGCAGGTGACCGATCAAGCACCGGTCGCCAGGGCGATACGAGAGGTTTGCGGTGATGCGCCCCGGGCGAAATGCTCCCGCACCCGCGAGACGAGGCTTGCCGCATCGATACCGATGCGCTGGCGCAACTCGTCCTGAGTACCCTGCTCGACAAAACGGTCAGGCACCCCGAAACGAAGCACGCGGGGGCTTAAGCCCTGATCGGCAAGCAGTTCCAGTACCGCCGAGCCGAAACCACCCTGCAGGGCGTTCTCCTCGACGGTCAGCAAGAGACCGGTGGCCCGGGCCTCGGTGAAGATCAGTTCGCTATCGAGGGGTTTGACGAAGCGGGCATCGACCACAGCCAGGGAGATCCCCTCTTCCTCCAGACGTTCGGCGGCTTCCAGCGCCGCCGCCACGCCGACGCCGAGGGCCAGGAAAGTACCGTCCGTCCCCGCGCGCAGCTTCTCCCCCCGGCCGATTTCCAGCGGCTCGATGACTTCGGGGATGGGCAGCCCCAGGGCCGCGCCCCGGGGATAGCGGTAGGCGAAAGGACCTTCCGCGACCAGGGAGGTACGGATGGCACGGCGCAGTTCGATCTCATCCCGGGGGGCCATGACCGCCAGATTGGGAATGTGGCGCAGAAAGGAGAGATCGAAGACCCCATGATGGGTCGGGCCGTCGGCGCCGACCAGCCCGCCCCGGTCAAGAGCGAAGGTCACCGGCAGGTTCTGCAGGCAGACATCATGCAGCACATTGTCGTAAGCCCGCTGCAGGAAGGTCGAATAGAGAGCCACGGTGGGACGCAGCCCGTTCGCCGCCAGTCCGGCGGCAAAGGTCACGGCGTGCTGCTCGGCGATGCCGACATCGAAGAACCGTTCGGGAAACCGTTTGGAGAATTCGATCAGTCCGGTTCCTTCGGGCATCGCGGCGGTAATCGCCACGACCCGGGGATCGGCCTCGGCCAGGGCGATGAGGCTCGCTCCGAAGACCTCGGTATAACTGGGAGGGCCGCCGGCAGCGTTTTTGACCTGCCCGGTCAGGCGATCAAAGGGACCAATGCCATGGAAAAGCGCCGGATTCTCCTCGGCCGGAGCGTATCCCTTGCCCTTTTTGGTGAGGACATGGAGCAGAACCGGGCCTTTGAGCCGGGAAACATTCTCCAGGGTCTCCATGAGATCTTCGAGCTGATGGCCGTCCACCGGGCCGACGTAGTCGAAGCCGAAGGCCTCGAAGAGCATCCCGGGGGTGAAAAAACCCTTCAGGGAATCCTCGGCGCGGCGCGCCAGGTTAAGCAGATCCTTGCCGAAATGAGGCATGCCCGAGAGTATGGACTTGGCATCCTTCTTCATGCGCACAAAAAGATCGGAGGTCATCTTGCGGCTGAGGAAGGACGCCAGCGCCCCGACATTGGGGGAGATGGACATTTCGTTGTCGTTGAGAATGACGACCAGATCTTTCTTCAGATCGCCGGCCTGGTTCAACCCTTCGAAGGCCAGCCCCGAGGTCAGGGAGCCGTCGCCGATAATCGCCACCACCCTTTCCCGCCCCCCCCGGGCGTCGCGGGCCGCAGCCATCCCCAAAGCCGCCGAGATGGAGGTGCTGCTGTGCCCGACCCCGAAGGCGTCATAAGGGCTTTCGCTACGTTTGGGAAAACCGCTGATGCCGTCGAGTCGACGCAGGGTGGAGAAGCGGTCGAGACGGCCGGTCAGGAGCTTGTGGGCGTAGGCCTGATGCCCCACATCCCAGACGATCTGGTCCGTCGGCGTATCGAGCACCCGGTGCAGGGCGATGGTCAGTTCCACCACCCCCAGGGAACTGGCCAGATGCCCGCCATTGACGGATGTCGTAGCGACAATCCGCTCACGCAACTCTTCGGCCAGATCCTTGAGTTCAGTGAGGGAGAGATCCTTGATGGCGGGGGGATATTTATTGATTTTTTCCAGATTCATGGGTACGGCCTTTTCTCCGCAAGCGCGACCCGGTCGTCAGCAACCGCGATCGACAATATAACGGGCGATTTCCCGCAGAGGCTCGGCGGGGACGCCCAGAGGCGCCAGAAATTCGATGGCCCGCTCCTTGAGTTCACGGGCCCGCGCGCGCGCTTCGTTCAACCCCAGCAGGGCGGGATAGGTGATCTTCCCCCGCGCCTGATCCCCGCCGACCCCTTTGCCCAGGGCCGCGCTTTCGCCGACCACATCGAGGATATCGTCGGCGATCTGGAAGGCCAGCCCGGCGGCGCCGGCATAACCGCTCAGGGCCTGCATGGCGCTGTCGTCGGCCGCGCCGACCAGGCCGCCCGACTGGACCGAGGCCAGAATCAACGCCCCGGTCTTATGGGTGTGGATATATTCAAGAACGGGGAAATCGACNNCCGGAACAACGAGCGATGAGATGGATGATTCGAGCAAGGGTCGCGGGGGGCAGCCCCGGGCAGACGTCCGGATCGGAGAGCAGGACGAAAGCCTGGGTCAGCAGGGCGTCGCCGGCGAGAATCGCCGTGGCCTCGCCGAAGACCTTATGGTTGGTCGGCCGTCCCCGGCGCAGGTCGTCATCGTCCATGGCCGGCAGGTCGTCATGAATCAGCGAATAGGTGTGGATCATTTCCAGGGCGCAGGCCACCGGCAACGCCCGCTCAGGCGGCGCGCCCACCGCCTCGCAGGCGGCCAGGGTCAGCACCGGCCGAATCCGTTTGCCGCCGGCGAAAATCGAATAGCGCATGGCTTCGTGCAGCCGCGCCGGCAAGGTCGCCGCATCGGGAAGATAGCGATCCAGCGCCTGTTCGACCAGAGCGATCCGCTCATCAAGATAGCTTTGCAAATCCATCCGTAACTCCGGCGTCAATCCTGGGGAAAGGGGTGCTTGGCGAAGCCGCCGTCCTCGCTCCGGCTCAGCTGTTCGACCTTTAGTTCGACCTCGTCGAGCAGTCGCCGGCAGAGCGCCGCGTTCTTCACCCCCTCCTCGAAGAGGGAGAGGGAGGCCTCCAGGCTGAGATCCTCCTGTTCCAGACTTTCGACTGCCGTTTGCAGGGCCTTGAGCGCCCCTTCGAAACTCGTTTTTCTGGCCATCCCGACTCCTTGCGC
>DIVU01000163.1 GCA_002423365.1 Desulfuromonadaceae bacterium UBA6124
CTGACCACCCAGCCGGTCGGCGCCGCCCAGGCCCTGGCCTGGGGTCTGGTGGATGCCGTCGAGGACCCCATCGAGGGCCTGCTGCGCCGGCACCTGGTCCGGCTGCGCCGGCTGGGCAAGCCGGCCATCGGCCGCTACAAGCGCCACCGGGCGGAAGCCGCCAGCCCATTGGCGGAGGCCAAGCCCGCCGCGCTGGCGGCCAACCGCGCCCTGTTCGGCGACCCGCAGATCCGCGCCGACATCCGCCGCTACGTGACCGAGATGAAGTTCCCCTGGGAGGGGTAGGGGAGGCCGGTTCGAGGGGCGGCTTGGTGCCAGGAACGACAACCCGCGCCTTTGTTCTGATACGACCGAACATGGCCGGAGAACGAACCCGCTGCGCGGGAGGGGTACGAGCGGTGAGGTAGCGGCAGGCCGTCGAGCATTGCGTCTCGATTGAGCATCGCCCGGCCGGGGTGGACCATTTTGGCTCCTTTCAACCAAGAGGAAGGAGCCAGACGATGAACGAGTCCATTTCCGCTACCGTGGTCAGCCCGCTGCGCCAGCGGCTGATCGACGACATGAACATGCGCCGGTTCTCTCCGGAGACGCAGCGCAACTACCTTCGCGACGTGGGTCGGTTTGCCACCTTCGTCGTCCGCTCCTCTGACCTCATCCATCAAATCTTTCTGCTTTCTCGTCGTCTGCCGATATCGACCGAAGATGATCATCGACGCTGATCTCTGGCAAGTGTAGATCGCTGAGTACGGTCTCTCGCTCCTCGCCGCCTCGATAAGTTTTGATGATGCTTCGCCTCTCGAGGTCATACCGAACGTCGCTAGGGAGATACGTCTCGGCTTTATCTCTATCCTTTTCGTAGAACTCAGGAAATGCCTGAAATCGATAGAAAAAAGCGTGAACGAACAGCTCCCATGGTCTGTTTCTATTCTCCTCCGTGGGAGGTCCATAAAACCCAATTGTCGACAAAAACATGCGTGAAATTGCAGGATACCAACCTTCCAAGTTTTCATCGACTTTCCGTAGCACCTTAAGTGCGACCCGTTGTTGCAAAGGGCCAAAACCTTCCACGTCCCCCGCAAACTGCCTAAACACGTGTCGATCAAATGCGGTCGCGGAGTGCCAGAACGGATCTTCTCCCCCCTCAAAATAGTTGCAGAAAGAGAATGCGTATTCGACAACGATTTCAGCTACTTCATCCAATAAAGTAAAGTCACGGATCATGTCCTTTTCGGTATCGTCCTTAGGTTTGAAAAACAGGCGGCCATAGGTCTTGTCGTCCAATTTTTCCAGATGCTTGTGGGTCTCATCTACCGCCTGAAACAGGTCAAATTCTAAAGCGTGGATCAGTCTGTAGTCGGCCTTATCATCACGAATTCTTTGGCAAATGTCTCGGGCCAAGGATGACACAAGATCGGACGCACCTTGAAGGCCATGTTGCTGCCAATAAGCCCTTGCCGATAGCAACGCCTTCAATGTCAACAAAAGGGCGCGGGACGTTCTCTTTACCTGTCCGACGTCTAAGTCACTTATGTCACCAAACCACAGCCCCTCCAAAGGCGTGTAGAAGCGCGCTAGAAGGTGGTTACTGAATAATGCGTCGCTGACAACAGACGTTTCCTGAAAACCCTTGTACTCAATCTCTCTCGCAAACATTGAGTCGTCCATCAGAATCGCTTGACGGGCGATTTCGCGGACAAAGCCTCCCACAGAGTGGCATTCAGCAGGGTATTTTACGATCTCTTGGAGTATGAGCGCCGTATTCCACGGCATGTCGCGCACAAGGACCCGGCAGAACGTTGGGTCCGACAGCACCCGAAGGAATGCAGAAGCGAAATCGGATTGCCGCAGTTGGCGGCGTTTTGCGAAAAGAACAAACGCCGATGGTTTCCAGAGTCGTTGGCGCAGGTCAGCTTTCGAAACCATGTAGTAGATACAGAGCCGGAGGTCCTTTGAGAATGCGGCCCGATCCACGTCAGTCGCGTGAGCTAAAAAATCTACTGCCTCGTGGACGAAGCGTTCCAGATTGATAAAAGCGGGCTTGATAGGGCGGAGCGCCGCAAACATTAAGGCTGAGATTGCAATAAAAAAAACAACCCCTGCCCCAAACTCCCAAAGAACGGGATATGTCCAAGGAGCACCGGACGACACTCCGAGACTAGGCAGTATTGCGGCAAAGATAACCATCGTTACGGCGGCAAGGATGCACCCGTAGATATACGTTTCGCCGATTGCCCAACATCTCAAACGAAACTTAAAGATCGGTCTTAGGAACTGCGGCACGATTAACGTGATGCCCAACGCTGCAACCGCTTCACCGATGCTGAAGTACACCAGTGCCGGGGCAGCCGGATCGTAGCTGCACTGTCCTAGCGCCGCAATTCCCAGGCAGTATGCCAACTTGAACCTATGCCCCTATGTGGACGAATTACTGCGAATTGTACCACAGGAACGAATCAGAATTGACCGAGACGGGCCGCAGGGGAGAGCAGCCCACGTACCTCTCCCAATTAACCGACAAAATTGATCGGTCGCTCCTGGCACGAAACAGACATCCCGAATTCAAGGATGCACTGGTCGCCGTAACCTTGACCGCTTACAGCTTCCAGATGCCTATAATCGCCACAATAATAGCCACCGCCTGCAATATCACCCCGACTACCGTACAAACAACTAGTAATCGATTTCCGATGATGGGCGGCCGAACTTCCGCAAGCTCAATATCAATATAAGGAAATAATTTTCCATTAGTGTATTTATCGAAAGCAATTTGACATAATGCAAACGTAACGACAGGACAAATTGTCCATATATAATAACTCCTCATCAATAAAAGAACAAACGCGGCACCAGACAATCCTTGGATTGCACCAAAAAGACCGGAAAATATCTTCGGAAATTTGCCATACCACGGACGGCGAACTTTGAAAAATCTAGTGATCTGTTCAATCTTTCCATTAAACCAGATCTCGTTATCAGCCCAAACTTGACAGTGTGCGAAAGTTCGATGGAGCGCAATCCTAACGCCTTGGTGCAGCGGATTCTCGAAACCTCCTCCAGCAGCGGAAAAATCTAAGCTATCAACCGCATTGGGCAACACTTGCGAAAACAACTCTTCGACCGATCCCGCCCGATAATTTTCGTCACCTTTCGTAAGACAAAAACTTAAACGTTGATTTGCGTGATCAGCGGAAAGGCCATCCGTTACGATCCTTGCGAGGTCTTCCACGTCCGCTTTGGACAGCTTTGCCGCGGGGAGATCGAAAAGTTTGCGAAATTCTCTCATGTAAACTGGCTCCCCCCGTTTGGCTCATTTTCTTTAAAAGCAGTGGCAGCTTGGGGTTGGCTCGTCAAGTCTCTGCTTGGAGCGACGATGTCGGATGGCTTGAATTTGTCTCTAAGGGGAATAGGGAACCTCCACAATTGACCCCGATGAGACATGTGACTTCGATCTGCATGCCCTCTATTTTTGTTGCCTAATTCCACTTCAAGCTGGACATTTGCGCTCATGCTTGAAGCGCAACTGGACGCTTGGTTCGGTCAGGACCTGGGTGGACTATTCGCAATCGTCGGCGCGGTGCTGATTGCCTGGAGCCTGAAACGCGCCATCCTGCCGTCGTGGAGGGCGCGCGGGGGCGAGAGACGCGTCCGGCGGGTTCTCGAATCAGGCGGGTTTGCGTGCGCCCACGACCTTCTTCTGCCGACCGGGGCGCCGGGCGGTTGGACCCAGGTCGACCATGTGGTGGCGCTGCCGGGCCGGCTTGTGTCGATCGAGACCAAGACGCTGTCGGGCCATATCTATGCCTCCGAGAGAGCCCGAAACTGGACGCAGTTCGTCGGCCGGCAAAAGCATCGCTTCCAGAACCCCTTGCACCAGAACTTCAAGCACCTGATGGCGATCCGCAACATCGTCGGCAACGGCGTCCCGGTGGCGGGCCTCGTCGTCCTTGCCGGCCGGGCGAGGTTCCCGAAGGGACTGCCCGGCGGATGCTGCGATCTGGCCGGGCTGCCGGAGGCCCTTTATCTGCTGCGCGGCATGGCCATGGGCGCGCCGGCGGTGGAATTTCTCGATCGGCTCAAGCTGGCTTCCTCGGAAGACCGGGCCGATCGCAGGAAGCATCTTCGCGACCTTCAGACCAGGTACGGCGCGGACGGGACCCTGATCCTGCCGATGGCCGGGGCGCTGGCCGGCGGGGTTCTTCTCTGGCTCGCCTACTCCTGAAGGTTCGTCTCTGGCACAAAACGGCCGGTGCAGCCATTCCGCGCAAGGTCCGCTGTTGGGAAACGGTGCAAACCTGCGGATCGATCTCCATGGGGCGCTAAGCGGCCATCCGGCTTAAAGCCTTTGGGTCAGGGGCGGTCTCAAATCGCACCAAAATGTTGGCTTCAGGCATGGCTGAGGCTCCCTGGACTTTTGCGGCGTGGTATGATAATATTCCTCAATTTTGCTGTTTGATAGGTAAATAAGTCTTGGCTCAGCGGGCCGTGCGGGTGTCCGTTGGCGGACGGCCGTGGGTTCCGGGAAAGGCCCTCGTCGCACCCCCCTAACGCCTTGGTAAAAAAAGAGAAAACGGCGAAATGATGACAAAGGACGACAAACGATGACAATCCTATCGCCGGATTGGCGTTTCGGCCTTGTTTTTCAAGGCGTTGGCCGAAATCGGCGTAACCGGAAACTCATCGTTTTCGGCCCCGATCCAGCCCGTCCGGGAACGGCGCCGGGACCGGGGTTCGACGGGGGGTTCCGATGTCGGCCTGGGGCGCCCATCGGACACCGCCGTGGCCGGCCGTTCCGCGAGGGGCTACGCCGCCCCCCGCAAATCCACCGCCCTTACCAGGGGAGGATGCGCGCGCCGGGCCGCATGCCCGGCCATGCCGTCGCGGCCGACGAATTGGCGATGCAACAGGGCGATGGACAGCAGGAACAGGAAGGTCTGGTTTTCCTTGGTGCTGATTTCGGCCGCCGGCCGGCTCAGCACCTTGGCCGTCAGGCGGCGGGCGAAGCTGGCATCCAGGAATTCCAGCTTGGCCAGTTCGCTTTCCGATTGCACCAGTTCCAGGTAGTCGGGCCGGGTCTCGGCGAAAGCGGCGGCGTCGGGGGCGCGATAGGGGAACTTGCGCTTGTTGACGATCGCGTCCGGCAGGCGGCCGGCAAAGGCCCGGCGCAACAGCCGCTTTTCCTCGAAGCCGTCGTCGAAGCGCAGATTGAGGGTCGAGGCCAGGTCCACCACCGCCGGGTCGAGGAACGGACAGCGGTTCTCGATCCCGTGGGCCAGCGCCGCGCGGTCGCCCTGGGTGGACAACAGATAGCCCGGCAACAGGGTCTTG
>DIVU01000118.1:0-8794 GCA_002423365.1 Desulfuromonadaceae bacterium UBA6124
CGTGAATACCTGGGCTGGGGCGTGTTCGCGCTGATGCCGCGCTGAAGGGCGATGCCGAGGATCGGCGAAGGACGACTTGGCAACTTGGAGTCCTGATCATGGTTATGAGTCCGTAGTTGAGACCTGACCCTCTTGTGCCCTTTCGTAATAAATAGGCAAAACGGGGTCGCGTCTGTGGAGACACGACCCCGTTTGCGTTGTCCCTGTAGATTTTCAAAATCACATAAAGCTAAGCCCAGATTTCTTCATCGGTTGGAATCGGTCTGTTTTTCTGGGGATAACCGACTCTTGAAATATTGATCAAATGCTTGTAATCGAGATTTTCCGAGATGGAATTGTTTCCCCAAGAACCGCAACCGAGCGTCGTGGTCGGCGCAAAACCATTATACAGGCTGCCGCCGGCTGTAGTCGAACTTGGCTCATTGACGACCAGACGGCTGATGGGGAGTTCAATGCCGGCAGCTTCGATGTGGTTATTATTATTTGAATGAATGGCTGCCGAGTGACCGGCCCCTTCAATAAATAGATTCTTTTTGGCGATGGCAAGGCCTTCTGCAAATGAGTCATATTTGAATGCGACCATGACGGGGAACATCTTCTCTTTGCGCAAAATGTCATCATCTCTATCGTTCGAACGCAGCATAATGATTTTTGTGTTTTCAGGGATTTCAACCCCCGCAAGCTCACCCATTTTTTCCACGCTCTGTCCAACCGCATCGGCGAAAAGATGTCCGTCTACAAACAACGCATTTCTGAATTTATCGACGATGGCTTGATCGTCGACATAGAAGGCGCCATTCGATTTAAATGCTGCGATAACTTCTTCATATCCATCCGCCGGGGCAATAATCGACTGTTCCCCAGAGCAGATAATCCCATTGTCGAATTTTCGCCCATAGATGATCTTTTGGGCCGCATCGTTATAGTCGATATCGATGTCGATCAATACCTGAACGTTTCCGGGGCCGACGCCATAGGATGGCTTGCCACTGCTGTATGCGGCAGCAACCATTGCGGGCCCGCCCGTTGCTACCAGCACATCGACCGACTTCATAAGTTCTTGAGTTAACTTGATTGATGGCTCTTCGATACATTGGATAAGATTTTCAGGACCGCCGAGTTTTGCGATTTCTTCTTTGATCAGGCGGGTCGTTTTACAGGTGACGGCTTTTGCCCGTGGATGCGCTGCGATAATGATGGCATTACGCCCCTTGAAAGCCAACATGGCATTGCACATGAGGGTGACAACAGGATTTGTGGTGGGCATTATCGCGCCCACAATCCCCTTGGGTTTGGCGACGAACACCAGACCGCGGCTCTCATCTCGGCCGATGATGCCGACGGACTTTTTATCTTTCAAGTGGTTCCAGATGACTTTCGATTTGCCGATGCATTTGGCCACCTTGTCTTCATAAACGCCCATTCCGGTTTCGGTTGCGGCGTCGTAAGCAAGTTCCTCCGCATGGTCATAAACAATCTTCGCAACGGCTCTGACAATTGCATCCACACCCGCCTGATCAAAAGGTTCAAAGGCCTGTTGGGCAATGCGTGCCTTTTTCATCATTTCTTCGATTTGGATTTTTTCAGACATCTCACACATCCTTTCTTTAGCCAGCGTCTGTTTCGAAATGCGTCCAACGAAAACGCACACTCACGTTTACTTTTCCCTTCCTAAAATCACTAATGTGATAATTATTACCATACGCTAAAGTGCAGGGGTGGTAAATATTCTAGTTGGCAAGAAAAATATAGAGGTGGTCCCCATCTTTAGGAAGGAAAGGAGGGACACTCTTAAGAAATTAATTTGACTGCCGCCGACGCTGTTCTAGTCTTCCCAAATGCCACGAACTGCGTATTCCGGGCGAATCCGGCCACGATTCCGACGGGAAAGCGTCCACCGTTCCGGCGGGAATCCGGCCGGCATTCCGATTCGATTCCGGCCAGCAAACTCGTTAGGGGTCAAGTCTTGCCTTGACACATTCTAGTCGTCGAATTTCTTTCCTCTTCGGTGAGGGGCCGGGATCTTGAGTAAAGGAAAGCCCACTTGGTTAAACGGGTGGGCTTTCCCCGTTGCATCCTTTCCAGGTTCCATCCCAAAAGCAGCAAAAGCAAAATGGGTCAAAAAAATAGCTCGGATCGGCAAAGAAATTAAATTAGTACCCGCTAAAATGAACGGACAAGTCTTATCCCGTCAAAAAACCGAGCGTTGGGAAACCATCATGTTCATACGACCCGCCATGGACAAACGAATCACCCAGGACGACGTCATCTACTTTGTGGTAACAGACCGTTTTTTCGGCAAAAACAAGCGCTTCGTCGACGGATCGGACACGAGCATCCACGGAGGCACGCTCGACGGGGTCATCGAGAAGCTCGACTACCTGCGCCATCTGGGCGTGACCGCCATCTGGGTGACGCCGGTGTACGAGAACATTCGAAACGCCGGGGAGAGCGAGCCGTACCACTACTACTGGCCGCAGAACTTCGAGCGCCTGGACCCGCGTCTGCTCGACGGCTCCCATCTTCCCACCTGCACCGACATGGCCACCTTCGGGGCATTTGTCGACAAGTGCGCGGCCAGGGGAATGAAGGTCGTACTCGACATGGTGGTGAACCATGCGGGGTACGGGGCGACCGACCGGTTCGGTTCCGACTGGTTCAACAGCGGCGGATCGGGCGACATCAAGGGGGAGTTGTCCGGTCTGCCGGACTTCAATCACGACAATCCCCAGGTTCTCGATTACTTCATCAACAACATCGAAGAGTGGATCACCAGGGGCAAGGTCACCAACATCCGCATGGATACGGTCAAGCATGTCGAGAAGAAGTTCTGGCACTTTTTCAAGTGCCAGATTCGCGGCAAGTACCCGGACGTCTGTCTCATCGGGGAGGTTCTCTGCGAAGGGAAAGAGGATGTCGGCACGCTGCTGCAATACCAGAATTATCACGATTTCGAATCGATTTTCGACTTTCCCCTCTGCACGGCCTTGCGCTCGACTTTTATCTATGACGAGAGCCTGAGCCATTGGCTCGCCCGGCCGCGGTTGAACGAAAATGAACCGCTCGGTGTGCTCGACGACGACAATCCCTTCAAGGGGGGCTATCGCAACGCCAACCGTCTTGTCACCCTGCTCGACAACCACGATCTGCAACGGCGGATCATGAGCCACGCCCGGACCAAACACCCGGGGGAAGGCGCCGGGCTCGACTGGGCGATCAAAATCACCAAGCTGTGCCTCGGCGCGCTTTTCACCATGCGCGGAATCCCGCAGCTCTATTACGGCACCGAGGTCGGCCTTGAGGGCTGGAAGGCCGGCGATGATCGCGATTTGCGCCGGGATTTCCCCTGGGACGTCATCGGCCCCGACAACCGCCCCAAGGATCGGTTCCGCAAAGAACGCGAAATCTTCGACTGGACCCGGGACCTGATCCGCCTGCGCAAGCAGAACGAAGCGCTCAAGTACGGCACCACCATCACCCTCTGGTCGGACGACCTGGTCTATGCGTTCCTGCGCATCTCCACCGACGATGTCGTCTTCGTCATCATCAATAACGGTTACGAGGCGCTGCCGGAACCCCTTGGGGTGGAACTGAACCCGGCGTTGATTCCGCAGCGGGTGGTGGAGATGGTGGCGAAGGGGTTGAAACACTGGAGGACCGGGGAGCCTCTGCAGGTCCGGGAGGGCAAGGTGATGGTGAAGGTCGAGGGGAAGACGATCGAGGTTTATTGCCGGAAAAGCCGAGGTAGAACCCCTTCCCCTCGCCAATGAGCGTAATCCATTGTCTTGATGTTTCTCAAAAAAGGTGGTTCCGGTTGTTTGAATCCCGGCAGATGTGAATCGACGATTTACCTTAAGGACCCCAAGGAGGTGCCTATGTTGCGAAGCGCGATGGTCCTCGACGCCGGAATGACTTTGAGAGTCGCCCTGGAGACATTGGAGGGTTATCCGAATCAGACCGATCTGGTCGTCAAACGACGAGAAGGGCTGGACATTTACTGGTACAGCTTCAGGGTCGGGCAGCTCCGGGATCTGGCCCGATACAAACCTGAGAAGCTGGACTTGCCCCTGAGAGTCTCTTTGGATCTTCATGAAGGCATGGCCACGCATGCCTACGAGGTGGACATTGATTCTCCGGAAAGTCTCGAAAATGTCAGCGGTATTCTGCTCAATGGAGAAGACGTTCTCGGGGTTCTCGAGCCCGCGCCCCAAGCCGCGGCCGTGGGTTCCACCCGTGGCGGCGGAATCCCCGCGCCGGCGCCCCAGGCACAACAACAGCAGCAACAACAGCAACAACAGCAACAACAGCAACAGCAAGCAGGGGAGCGTGGCGGCGGAATTCCCGCGCCGGCGCCCCAAGCACCCCTGTCCTCGTTCCCGAAAGCAGCCGCTCCTCCCAAACCGGCCACCCCGTTTTCCGCTTATCCGCGGCTGGAGGCTCCCGACAACGTTGCCCCAAAACAGGAATTTGAGCTGGTCATCGGCCTGGCCCTTGAGCAACAAGCGGGTGTGGCTGGAGGGAAGTTCCTATTGGTAACGGCAGAAGATGAATTCGACCTGATCGTGCAGGTCATGGCGCCCGAGTTCGAAGCGCCCGAGGGTATCCGGCGTTTTTTGCATGTTAATCGCGCACGGCCGCAAAAAGCCGAAGCCCGGGTAAAGCTTATCGCCCCGGGCACCGATGTCGCGTTGCTATTGAGTCATCTCGAGGTCGAGTTCACCTACCAGGGACATCTTCTGGCCCGGGCCTGGCGAGAGATTCGGGTGGTCGCCGTCGGCACGGACCAGCCGACGGAACAGGTCAAAACAGCAACCACCGGTCTGGCGGTTCCCCCCGACGTAGAAGCCCCGGATCTTCAGGTCACCATCAACACGGGGATAGACGAGACCAGCCTGGAATGGCTGTTCACCTCGGCACTGGATGTCGACCTCCCCGAGGGCAAGATCCTGACCACCCTCAAGGGGAAAAACGCCCAGAGCTTTGCCCTGAACGAGATCAAGACCGTCGCGGAAAAAGATGGAACCAAGTTCATCGACGAACAGATCCTGGGAATCGCCCGCCACGTCTCTGATGTCATGCCACTGGAATTCTGGGAAGTGCTGGATCTGGTGTGGAAAAAGAGACGGGCAAAAGCCGACGGGCGGGCGCCGTCGCTGCTGCTGGTGAGCTCCGAAGCCTATATCCCCTGGGAACTCGCCTCCACCGAAGACGACTGGATCGACCCGGCCCTGCTCGATCCGGCCCGGCCCCCGCTTTTGGGCGCTCAACTGCGCGTTGGTCGCTGGCTCCCCCCCGGCCCCAAACGTCCGCGTGGCGTCCAACACCCGGCATTGCCGCCCGCCCACAGTATAGAAATTGGGCGCATGGCGCTGGTCATCGGTGACTACGCCGCGGAAAATGGCCAGCGTCCCCTCCCCCTGGCCAAGGAAGAGGGAAAGACCTTGGCGCTTCGCTACGAAACCGTCCCCCTGGCCGCGACGGAAGAGGCTCTGAACCAGCTGCTCAGCGACAGGTTGCAGAAAGGCGGTAAAGCGGTCGCCGTCAGTTCGCTTCACTTTGCCTGCCATGGTGAAGTCGATCCGACCAATCATCGCTACAATGGCATCGTGCTGAGTGAAAAAACCAACCGCCTGTCACCCCTCATCGTCTCCGGGTCGAAAATCTGCCGGGACCAGCAACCCTTCGTCTTTCTGAACGCCTGCCAGCTGGGGTTTTCATCCGAACTGCTGGCCGATTATGGCGGGATGGCCGGGGAATTTCTGCGGGCGGGGAGCAGGGGGTTTCTGGCACCCCTGTGGTCGATCGACGACCGGCTGGCGCATGACATCGCCATCAATTTTTACCAGCGAACCCTGGATGACGGGATCGAAGTCGGCGAGGTGATGCGGGACGTCCGATCAAAATTCGATCTGACCCAGGACATCCCATCCTCCACCTTTGTCGCTTACATTTTTTATGGCCACCCCAACCTGATTCTTCGGCGGCCAGTGCAAAAGCCATAGGGGGTTAAAATGACGAATCTAGACGGCAGCGGAAAAGTGATCGAACTGGTTCCCGGATACCGGATTTCGGCCCAAGGTCTCAAGGGGACCGCCTCGGTCCATGAGGGGGCGCAAACCGGACGGAGCGGTGGCGGACTCGAATTGGCAACCGCGGCACTGGATGAGGCTCTCACGGCGGCCGGCATGAAAGAGATCAAGTTGATTGAACTCGACGTCGTCGAAGTGAAGCCCCTGCCGACCGAAGCACCGATCCGATCGACGCAGGGCGAGGATGCTCTGGTGTTGGAGGTTCCCGATCTGGGCGCCACCGTCGGACAGGTTGTGTTGGCGGTCGATGAAGAAGGGGTTGTCACCTGGAATTTTCCCCTCGACACAACGGGCCGACCGGAATCATCGGCGACGCGTGGTGCGGGAGGCTATAAACGGTTTGTCATACGCAGAGCGGTCCCCCCCGTCCCGCCTCCGTCCGAAGGGACCAAGCGGGGTCTGGTCGGGCTTCTGGGTAAAAAACTTCTCAAGGTGATCGTCTTTCCGCTGATCGATCCGGTGCTTGGATCCATCTCCGACTATTTTGCCGGTCGCTGGGAGTCTAAAAACCGTCCATACGGCTTAAGGCATTTCTCTCCGGAGAATTACCAAAAGCCCCAAGGCCCCCCTATAACGTCCGGCGACTGGAACTCCTGGGCCGGCAAACGCTGCCTGCTCTTCGTGCACGGCACCTTCAGCACCGCCCATGGCGGCTTTGGTGGCATCCCCATCGAAACGATGCAAAAACTCCATCGGGGATATCAGGGACGGGTCTTCGCCTTCAATCACTTTACCCTCTCGGAAGATCCCAACCAGAATATCGAGTGGTTTCAAAAGCAGCTGCCGCCTGGCATCAGTCTGGATGCCGACATCATTTGCCATAGCCGAGGGGGCCTGGTTTCCCGCACCCTGGCCCAAAGAGTATCGAGTCTACGAGTCGGAAAGCTCGTTTTCGTGGCGGCACCGAACCTGGGAACCCCCCTCACCGACCCGAAGCATATGGTGGAATTTATCGACCGTTACACGAGCATCTTGAATCTGGCGCCACCGGGTCCGGTTTCTGTGGTTGCGGAAATACTCGAAGGAATCGCGGTATTGGTTAAAGTACTCGGGAGCGCCTCGCTTAAAGGACTCGCCGGTCTGGCCGCGATGAACCCGAAAGGCCAGTTTCTGTCCCACCTCCAACAGGGGCCATTAAAAGTTTCCCAACCCTTTGCGGTCACCTCCAATTTCGAACCCCAGGGCAGTCTGCGCGATCTGGTGAAACAAGTGGTGGCCGATCAGATCATGGACCGCGTCTTCGCCGAGGCGGCCAACGATCTGGTCGTGCCGACGGCCGGAGTCGCCGGGATCCCCGGATTCCCCATTCCCGCGGAAAAAACCCTGAGGTTCGACAGTGATCAGGGCGTGACCCATACGACCTATTTTCAGCATCCGGAGACGTCAAAGCATCTCCTTCACTGGCTGCTCTGACACATTTTTATCCCAAGACACGGTTTTATGCCCGGAGAAGCGCTCGCCTTGTCGTCTTGGAAGACAATCGCTGGGCCAACCTTCCGGGGCGGGCATCCCACCCGCCGGATTACGCGACCTTGTCCGGCCGCACTGGAAGTCTGACCCTTTAGGCCGAAGCCCAGAGCCGGTTCAACGTCCCTTCGAGGATGGCGTTGTTGACCCCCATGCCCATGTAGCCGGTCTGGCCGTAGGTGTCGTAATCGTTGACCTGGCCGATCAGGTCGCGGATTTCCTTTTCCCGGTCGCGAAATAATTCCGGATTATCGAGAATAACGGATTCATCGTTCTCTCCCGATTATTATCTGCTGGCGCAGGTGGCGGGCACTTTTCCGCTGCCTTAGGCGTCATACCCGGTTGGCGCGAAGCTGGTCGAGGGGATAGAAAGTGCCGCGCCAGGTGATGCCCCCCTGCCGGTGGTTGAGGATGACCGTGCGCAGGACAATGTAGGCGAAGAGGGTTGAGGTCAGGGGAAAACCGGCGGCGTACCAGGGGCTGAAACCGTGAAAGCGGGCGCTGTCGGCGATGAGCAGGCTGAGCAGGAGGACGACGGCAAGGTAGATCAGCCGGGTCGGGCCCGCGGTGACGAACAGGGCGAGATAGGGCCAGACGCCGCCGACCAGCTGGAAGACCACGCCGCCCAGGGCCAGCCAGAGGCGGTAATCGGTGCCGGCGTAGACGTTCTTTTCGAGGCCGCGAATCAGCTGGCCGACGCTTTCGTACCACTCGACCTGAAGCAGGCCGGTGCCGTAGGCGAGATCCTGGCGGTAGCCGGCTTTTTTGAGGATTTTTCCCAGTTTGAGGTCATCGTCGGGACGCAGGGAGATGGTCCGGTGCCCGTCGACCCGGGCGTAGGCGGCGGCCCGCACCAGGTTGAAGGCGCCGATGCCGATATGGCGGGGACTCTTCGGATCGCGGGCCTTCCAAGGGCGGGTGAAGACCCCGAAGACAAAGCCGAAGGCGGCCATGAACAGATTGAGCAGCAGCTTCGGCATGCGCGCTTCGGGGGTCGCCGCGAGATGATCGAGTCCTTCGCTTTCCAGCAGGTGGACCGCCCGGCGCAGGACATCGGGGTGCATCAGCACGTCGGCGTCGGTGAAGAGCAGCAGTTCCCCTTGGGCCTGGCGGCTGCCGAGCCACAGGGCGTGATTCTTGCCGAGCCAGCCCGGCGGCAGTTCGGTGACATGCAGCACGTGCAGGCGCCCGTCTTCCCGCGCCAACTCGTCGAGGATCGCCCCGGTGCGGTCCTCGCT
>DIVU01000118.1:8873-17533 GCA_002423365.1 Desulfuromonadaceae bacterium UBA6124
TAGGCGGCCAGGGTCGCGAGGGCGAGCCAAAAGAGCCATCCCATCAGAGAACTCCAAGGAGATCGCGGCTGGAGAAAACCGGGGGCGGGGCGTCGAATCGGATCGTTTTCATGGCGTCTCCTTGCCGGTTTCGCTGCTGCTCATTCCCCTTGGTTTATCGCGGGCGATTTCCGCAAGCGCAAGGGCCACGGCCCGGTCGTAGGGGATCAGCGGTTCGGGGATCAGTTCGCGGATGCGGTTTTCCCGGCAGACCACCTCGTTATTCAGCCCCTTGAGCAGGGCCAGCGCCACCTCGCTTTTGACCGGCGACAGCAGGCCGATCAGCCGCGAAGTCAGCCAGGCCGAGAAGATCGGCGTCGGGAAATAGAGATTGACGTGGCCGGCGACCTGGGCCAGATGTTCGAGCATCTCCCGGTAGCTGAGGATCTCCGGCCCGCCGATGTCGAAGGTTTCTCCGGCGGTCGCTTCCACGTTCAGGCAACCGGCCAGGTAGCCGATCACGTTGTCGACGGCGATGGGCTGACAGGGGGTCCGCAAGCCGGGTAGGTCGGGGATGACCGGTTGGGTACGAACCAGAAAACGCAGCATTTCAAAGGATGAGCCGCCGGCGCCGATGATGACGGCGGCACGCAGCACGGTGGTGGCGAAGCGCCCCCGCCGCAGGATTTCCCCCACTTCGTGACGGCTGCGCAGATGGTCCGAGAGCTCTTCGTGGGCGCCCAGCCCCGAGAGGTAAATGACCCGGCGAAGCTTCGCCCGCTCGGCGGCGGCGACGAAATTCCCGGCCGCCGCCCGATCCTTGGCGGCAAAATCCTTCTCTCCGGCGTCGAGGGAATGGACCAGATAGTAGGCGGTGTCGATGCCGTTGAGTGAGTATCCCAGGGAGTCCGGGTCGAGCAGGTCGGCGATCACGTTTTCCACGCCGGCCGACGGCGCGGCGACTTTTCGTCGCGACAGACAGCGCAGCGGATAGCCGTCGGCCAAGAGCTTGCCGACCAGCCGCCGGCCGATGAAGCCGCCGGCTCCGGTCACGAGAATTTTGGGCTTGTCCGACATCGTTTTCCTCCTTTCTCCCTTCCGATTGGCCCAAGCCTGTGGATGGCGCGCGGGACGAGATTAGAATTGTAGCCGGATAAGGGGCGGCGGTCCATCAGATGACCGACGCCCCCGGAAAATTCTTCCCGAGGGCGTCGGCTGGATCAGGATGGCCCGCTTGGGGGCGGGGTGCGGTCAGCGGGGCGACGGCATCGTCAGGTCGAGGTCTTCGAGCAGCGCTTGCAGTTTCTCTTTGTGTTCACCTCGTAGGTCAAGATAGTCTGTGGGGGGTGGGATCCCGGTGTACCCCGGAATGGCCATTTACACAAACTTTTTACACCCTCTTCTGGTTGGGAAAAATCGTTGTCTGGTAATCACAATTGCCATTCCAAAAACTAGAAGCACCCAAGTTGATGGTTCAGGTACAGGGCAGGTAATGTTAAACGCGAATTCTCCGGTGCTGTCCTGAGCGGTAAGGAAATGAAATTGGTAAGGATCCACGTCTTCCGGGAAAAGGAAGCTGCATCCCAAACAGTTGCCATTTTCGTCTAACAACCCGGTAAAAACCTCGCTCTCGTCAAGATAAAGGGTAAATGGATCATATGGGGTGAGTCCGCTTATGTCGAAAAAATAGTCGACATTGGGTTGTGGTGTCCCGTTGCCGTATGTCGCCAGTTCCGGAAAAAGCTCCCAGGCCTGGGTGTCGAATACGAAGGGGTCCGTCACGTCATCGGACACCGAAATAGAGGGGCCGGTCGCGGCTACAACCGGGATGTCACCTTCCGCAAGAGATAAGAGGTTTTTGGGGATTTCAAAAAAGAAGCTCGTCGCTGCGGGTTCACTGCCAAGGCCAAAGTCGTAAAACTCATTATCCACTTCAAAAAAAGGCTTGGCATCAAAGATGGTGGCATTGCCTAAAGGGTTATCTCGCAATTCGGCCATTAAGCTGAAGGTGCCCAGCTCCTGATTTCCGGAGGCGACAAGGGTGACAATTCGGTCGATGCCCGCGACTCCCGCGAAAAGGTTCCCGGTGCCCGCGCTGTTGTCGGTATCGAATCCAAGGGAATAATTGGCGAAAATGTCGCCTTGGCTGGGGAGGGGGCCGCCAACAGTGAATTGGACATGAATGTTTTGATTGTCCTGCCCCGTGAGATCGCTTTCGTGCAGGCCAGTCAAAAGAACTTGGTCGATGTCGGCAATCCTGGCGGTTTCTCCCCTGCCATCCACCGAGGTACCGAATTGTTGCAGATCCCGCGTCGAACCAAAGGCGCGGCCCCATTGCGTGACACATTTGCCACGGGCATATTTGCTTTCAAACCGGTTCATTTCCCGTATCTGCTCCGCAGTGAACTTGGTACCGCTGCCGGTTGTGTTCATGAGGTCGTCGGCACCGGCTGAATGCCCGTTGATGGACAGAATATGCCCCAGCTCGTGGGCAATCGACTTGCCCGTATCCTTGATGCCGCCGGCGGCTTCGGGGCTTTTGCGAATGAACATGGTCGGATTGTTGTGTTTGGATAATCCTAAAGGGTTGGTGCCGGCGAATCCCTTGACAAATGAAACCTTGACCCCTTTTTTGTTGCGGGGGAATTCCCGGATCAGTTCAGTTCCCCCGAAGGTTCTGCCTTTATCTCGCTCATCGCCGGTGAATACTCCATCCCCTGCGGTTCCTCCTCCGGAACTGTCATCGCCTCCCCAGGTCATGGGCGGTTTCAAATCTTTCCCGCTGTTCTCCGCGATAGTATTGGATTTCATGTAAACCAAGCGGATATTTGCCTGTTTAAGTAACTCGTTCGCTTCTTTGACCGCCTCCTTGGCCTGATCCTCGGTCATGCCGTTGTCGGTATAAAAGTTTCCCTTGACCGGGATGAAAACCCCGGTGGGGACAGCGGAAGAAAAATCTGGCGTCAGTGCTAGAAAGGCCAATATACACACGGAAAAATTAAAAATTCGGAGACAGGACATGGTTTCCTCCTTTCAAGATAACCTACTGAATCGCGTGTCCAGGTCGACTGAAGTTCCTTTATGAAAAGAATAATGGTTCCAGCGTAATTTCTGGTTTGCGCAGCCTTATTTCCCTTCTACCCCCGCGTCCGCCCGCAGCGGTAGCTCAGCCACAGATTGAGCAGCACCAGCAGGAGCAGCAGGAAAACAACCCCCCACAAAATCAGGCAGAGATACCGTTCGCACCACGACCCCCCGCCGCCGACGACCACATAGCGGTCGTCTTCCGGCGTGGTTTCGACGATTCGCGGGTCGTCCACGGCGGTGGAGAGTCGCGCTTCGCGGTCGAAGCGGGTGCTGGGGCCGTCCAACTGATGTTCATGGGCGTCGGCGCTGACGATCCAGCCCCGGATGTTCGCCCGCACCAGGAACTGATAGGGACCGGTCTGCGCGGTCGCTGTGTAGACGCCGGTGAAGACGCCGTCGCCGGGAACATCGTCGCCATGTCCGGTGGTGTCGCGCCCGCGATCGTGCAGTTCGAGCGTGTCGCCGCTGCCATCCGGGCGGATCACTCGCGCCCGAATCGACTCGTTGGAGGTCACCGCCATCCCCAGATTTTTGGGATAGGCGTAGACGTAGATCTCCCCGTTGGGGACGATGCTCGGATAGCGCACCCCGACCGACAGATGATTGGCCGGGTTGTGCACGTAGGCGCGGGCGACAAAGGGACTGGCGGTGCCACGCGGTTCAATAAGGATTTGCCAGTCGCCGGGGGCGGGATCGGCGATTCGCAGGAAGCGGCCCTGGGTCATCTGCCTGGTGTCGTAACGGTTGCCGAGGGGATCCTGAATGATCATGTTGGCGCCGGCGGCGGCATTGGCCCATTGCAGGATGAAGGAGGCCGAGCGCGAGCCCTCCTCAATGAAGATTTCGGCGGCGGGGTCCTTCGGCGAGACTTTGGCCAGATCGCCGCTGACGGAATGCACGCCTTCGTGGGCGATGATCCGTTCGTGGAAGTCGGCGAAGGCTTCCGGCAGCTGCGCGGGGTCGGCGGAGTCGACGTAGTGACCGCCGGTGCCGGTGCCGATCTCCGAACACTGGGAAGCCAGCCCCAGGTCGCTGCCGGTGCAGGTGACGTAGACCGGGATGCCGTCCGCCATCAGCATGGCGATCTTGGCGTTGAGGTCGGCGTCGGCGTTGGCCTGCGTCCCCGGCTCGTTGTTGAGGCCGTCGCTCATCAGTACGATGAAGGTGTTGGCGGTGACGCCGCCGGCGGCGGTAATCAGGTCGCGGGCTTTCTGCAAGCCGGCGCCGATGTTGGTGCGGGTGCTGGGTGCGAGGCCGTCGATGGCATTGTTCCAGGCGGCGCGGTTCGCGCCCAGGGCAGCGATGGCGACCTCGGTCCGGCCGCTGGCGACGGCGGCGTTGCTGGCGTAGGAGACGAGGCCCAGTTCGGTGCCGTCCTCGGCCAGGGAAACGAAGTTTTTGGCCGCGACCTTGAGCCGCTCGATGCGTTTGGGGCTTTCGGCATCCATGCTCCCCGATTCGTCGAGAACGAGCACGACCCGCACGGTATCGTCCGTTTCCACGAACTGGGTCGGGTTGACGGCGGCGCCCCCCGCCGCCGGATCGGGGGCGCCGCCCGGTTCGCGGATGGTGTTGGGCCAGGCCCAGACGACCTGCTCCCAGCAGGAGCGGTTGTTGCGGCATTCGGACTGTTCGGTGATGTTGGTGGCGTCGTGGTCGCCGCCGGTCAGGTCCAGAAGGTTGGCGGGATTCCCCTGGCCCCAGCAGAATTCCGGATTGTTGCTGTCCATCAGGCATTCGGTCTGGCCGGAACCGGCATCGGGGCAGTCGGCGTTGCCGGTATTGGCGCCGCAGGCCGGGCGGCTTTCGTATTCGTCGCGCACGTCGAAGAGCAGATGCGACAGCTCATGGCCGATGAATCGTCCGACATCCACCCCGGCGTCGTTGATGTGGTTGATCGATACATGCACGCTGCCCGCGTTCCGGAAGCTGCCGGTGTCGGCCATCCACCAGACGCCGCAGCGGCCGTCGTTGGTGCCGGGGGTGTCGGCGCAGTCGTTGTGGATGTTGCAGGCGTTGCCGATCTGGGTGCCCCTGGTGCAGGTCGCCGGATAGACGCGGACGTCCGCCCGCGTGGTGCCGGCGGAATTGTTGTGGATGGTCGCCTGGCCGATTTCCGCCTGGCCGTCGGTCACGTCGAAGATCATGGCGGAACCGGCGCTGATCATGTTGCGGATGGCGGTGATGTCCCCGGCGGGGGCGTCGTAGTGCACGGCGACGGAGAGGTTGACGATGTCGCGGTCGCGGCAGGTGGCGCCGGGACAATCGGCATCCTCGTTGCACAAGGCTCCGGCATTCGCCCCCGCCAAACACATGCGTCGCGCCACCGGCGCCGCCCGCCCTTCGATCTCGCCCTGGGCGGTGCCCTGGGCTGAGGCCTCGCCGCCGAAACAGAGCAGGCTTAAAAAGAGCGGTAATGCCGACAAAAAACCATAACGCCTGAATTTACGAGTCATCATCTTCGAACTCCTCTCGTATCTGCCCCGCATCATTTGCAATACAGAATCTGGGTATGGCGGCTGTCCCCTCGGTTGCTGTGATAATGGCGGGTCTTCCAGCTGAGCTTGACGGCGTAGGCGCAGACCGGGTCGGCCGCGACGTTGACGGCGAAGCCGGCCGCGCCGCTTTCGCCGCCCCGGAAGAAAAAGCCGCCGCTGAAGGCGCCGTTGGGCAGGGGCGGGGCGTTATGGACGATGCCGCCGTTGTTCTCGATGGTGACCTTGAAGTTGCTCAGATGCGGATGATCGAGGGTATAGAGGATATGCACGTTGTTGGTGACCTTGTTGCACAGGTCGCCGGCGAGTTCGGTCAGGTGCAGGGCGTACTTCACCGGCGAGTTGTCGATCACCAGGGCATCGAGGGTTTTGTTGCTGGTGGTTTTGTCCACCGCCTGATCGAAGTCGTAGACCTGGAAGCGCAGCTTGAAGCGGCGAATCGGCGCGCGCTCCGCCGTCGGCACGGCGGTGCCGGCCGCCGCCAGCCCCAGATACTGGAGAACATCGTGGGGCGCGGGGGTGTAGGCGGTCGAATTCATGGTCATCAGCAGATAGGCGCCGACGAAATTGTGCTCGGTTACCGCGATGTTCGCCGTGGTGCCGTCGTGCATGTCGACAGTGACCGTCATGCCGAGCAGGGTGATGCAGCCGTCGCCGTCGAGGTCGGCCGATTTGACGATAACCGGCGCCGAGCGCGGGTCGCCGTGGGCGTCGGTGTAGTAGATGTAGCCCACCTTGGAGTTACAGATCGATTTCACCGGCAGCAGATCGACGTCGGCGGGGGCGTTGGGAGGGATGATCGCCGGATCTTCCGCGCCGGGCCAGGTCCAGGCGCCGATGAGGAAGCGGTACTTGAGGGCCTTGCCGGTGGCAATGTTCTTGAGCGGCATGTTGCCGTGCAGGTCGATGCAGTCGTGCATGACCAGCGAACCGGCGCCGCCGTACCCTTCGGGGGAGAAGTCGGTGTCGACTTCGAATTCCTCGACCCGTTCCCAGTGGGGGATTTCATCGGCGTCCGGCGGCACGATCTGGTCGCTACACAGTTCGATACAGAAGCAGTGGCCGACATTCTCCCGGCCGGTTTGCCGTCCCGCCGAGGCGCTTTCGTTGATGACCAGACTGCCGCCGAATTCGACCTGGAAAAAGAGATCGGGTCCGCCGGTTAACTCCAGATTGATCCAGGGGGAGAGGGGGGTCTTCTTGAAATCGGCACTGGTGTAGTAGATGCGGAAGCGCCCGCTGAAATCGGTGGTATCCTGGCCGAGAGCGTCGTGCTGAATCCAGTCGGCGTCGAAGGCCCGGACGATGGCGCCGGGCAACGGCTTTTTCCCTTCGCAGGTGACGAAGCGGCCGCAGATCACCCAGAGATCGAAGAGGGCGAGCAACCGGCACCAGTGGCGGGCGGAGAGAAGGTAGTCCCAGTAGGGCGCGACCAGGTCGTTGCCCTGCTCACGCCAATCGGGTTGCAGCGAGGTGATGGTGAACTGCGTCGGAATCGCCTTGGCCTCGGGCTTGCGCCCCGGCACCGTGGTCAGGTAGACATCCACCTCGAAGGCTTCTCCCGCATAATGGTGCTTTTCCCGACTCAGGTGGAAGCTGAATTCCCCCTGGAGATCGGTGGTCGTTTCGGCGATGAGATAGGTCTGTTTCGCTGTGATCTCCGCCTCGGTGAGGATGGCGAAGGTGTCTTTCGCCATCGCCGCCACCAACCCGGGAACGTCCTGCTCGCCGCGATGGCGGTAGAGCCGTACCTGCACGTTGGCGAGCGGGTCCAGGCAATCCTTACAGATGGAAGCTTGCAGTTTTCCTTTGAAGAGGTATCCGGCCATGACGAGGTCTCCTTTCGATAAGGGTGTGACAGGGGGGGATGCCGAGAAACCGCCCTTCACGGCGGCAAGATGCTTGTGGCGAGACCTAAATATTAAATCGTTATAACGATGTTTCTTGATCGATCTGCTCTTTTTTTAGATTGATTTTGCCTTTTTGATGCGTTACTGAGCGTGCAGGGGGAATGGGGAGGAGCGGAATGAAGGCAGTCGGCGCATGATGGGATTATTCAGACGGGCGGCCCCCGGACCGGGTTTCTGGCTGGTGCTGGCCGGGCTGCTCTTTTCCGGGCTGCTGGGCGCCTTCGGGGTGAACAATTACCGCAGCGCCCGGCCCATCGCCGAAGGGACGCTGCGGGGGCTGGCCCTGTCCCTGGCTTCGACCTTCGAGGCGCTGGCCAACCAGGATCCCTCCCTGGCCCTGCTGCGCCGGGTGAGCAGTCCGGATATCGCCTTTTATGCGGTCAGCGACCCCGCGGGCCTGCTTCTTTTTCACAGCAATCCCGACCTGGTCGGCACGCTGACGGCGGATGACTACACGCCGCCGGCCTTTACCGCCCGGGGCTTCTGGGAAGGGCGCATTGTGCTCGGCACCGGCGAAGAGGTTTACGAGTTTCTCACCCCCTTGCACCTGCCCGACCGGGAACTGATTCAACGGTTGGTGCTGCACACCTATCAGGCCGATGCCGTGGTCCGGCGGGCGCGCAACGGACTGGCGGTTCTCGGTCTGCTGCTGGCTGCGGGCTGGGTGATGGGGGGCGTGCTTTACGCCCAGGCGCGCCGCGCCGCCAGCCATCGCCGGGAAATGGCCCGGCAGCAGCATCTCGCCCAGCTCGGCACCCTCGGGGCGGTGCTGGCGCACGAGGTGCGCAATCCCCTTTCCGGCATCAAGGGCTACGCCCAACTACTTGAAGAAACCCTGGGGCACGAGGACCAGCGCCAGTTCGCCCGACAGGTGGTAACCGAATCGGTGCGTCTCGAAGAGCTGGTCAACGATCTGCTGGCCTATGCCCAGCCCTCTCTTCCCAGAATCGCCCCGGTCGCACTGCCGGCGTTGGCGCGGGAGGCGTTGGCCCTGGTCGAAGGGAGTGCCGATGCTGCTGGGGTTCGGCTGGAATGCGGCGAAGAGGAGAGCCCGCCGGTGCTGGCCGATGCCGACCGGCTGCGCCAAGTGCTGCTCAATCTGTTGGTCAATGCCGTGCAGGCGACGGCGGCGGGCGGCGAGGTGCGGTTGACGGCGCGGGAGCGGGAAGGTTGGGTGGAACTGCGGGTG
>DIVU01000118.1:17546-19635 GCA_002423365.1 Desulfuromonadaceae bacterium UBA6124
TTTTTCACCCGGCGGGCGCGGGGGACCGGGCTTGGTCTGGCGATCTGCAAGAAATATCTGGATGAAATGCACGGAACCCTGAGTGTCGAAAGCGTTCCGGGGCAGGGGAGTGTCTTCACGGTCGCCTTGCCGACGGCGAAGAGGAGCGGAAAATGAGCGCGCGGATTCTGATCGTTGAAGATGACCGGACCTTTCGGGGGTTTCTCCAGACCGTTCTGCGTGGCGTCGGGCATGCGCCGGAGGCCGTGGAGACGGCGGAAGAGGGTCTGGCCCTGCTGGCGCGCGGCCAGTACGATCTGATCCTTTCCGATCTCAAGCTGCCGGGGATGAGCGGGCTGGACTTCTTCCGGGCCGCCCGTCGGGAAGGGAGTGCCGCCCCCTTTATCCTGCTCACCGCCTTCGGTACCATCGAGGAGGCGGTGGCGGCGATCAAGGAGGGGGTGGCCGATTTTCTCACCAAGCCCCTCAAGGATCCCGAAACCCTGCGGGCCCTGGTCGGCAAGCATCTGCACGCCGGCAGCCGCGAACGGGACTATCTCGCCCTCAAGGAGACCGAGGCCGCCGGTCTGCCGCCGGTCGAGCTGATCTTCGCCGGCCGGGCCATGGACGAAGTGCATCGCCTGGTGCGCGAGGTGGCGGCGACCGCGACCACCGTCCTGTTGCAAGGGGAGAGCGGCACCGGCAAGGAGCTGGTGGCGCGCTCGATCCATCTCTACAGCCCGCGCCGGCAGGGGGCTTTCGTCGCCGTCAACTGCGCGGCGATCCCGGAAAATCTTCTCGAAAGCGAGCTCTTCGGCCACGAGCGCGGCGCCTTCAGCGGCGCTACCCAGACCCGGCGGGGGAAATTCGAGCTGGCCCAGGGGGGCACCCTCTTTCTCGACGAAATCGGCGAACTCCCTCTGGCTCTGCAGGCCAAGCTGCTGCGGGTGTTGCAGGAGCGATGCTTCGAGCGGGTCGGCGGCAGTCGCGAGATCCTCTCCGACGCGCGGGTGGTGGCGGCGACCAACCGGGATCTCGGCGAGGAGGTACGGGAAAAGCGCTTTCGCGAGGATCTCTTCTATCGCCTCAACGTCTTTCCCGTCGAACTCCCCCCCTTGCGGAGCCGTCTCGACATCCTGCCCGAGCTGGTCGACTATTTCATCCGCCGGTTCGCCCGCCTCACCGGCAAGGAGGTTTCCGGTATCGATGCCGAGGCGCTGGAATATCTCCATCGTTACGATTGGCCGGGGAATATCCGCGAGTTGCAGAATGTCATGGAGCGGGCGGTGATTCTCGGTCGGGGTGTGCTGCGGCGGGGAGAGTTGCCGGACTTTTCGTCGCGGGCACAAGCGAGCGCGCCGAACGATGCTCCCCGGTTGGAAGAGGTGGAACGCCAGGCGATTCTCGACGCCCTGGCGGCCTGCGGCGGCAACCGGCGGCTGACGGCGGAGAAGCTCGGCATATCCAAGCGCACTCTGCAATATCGGCTGAAGCGCTATGGGTTGATCGGGGAGGAATAAGGATTGGTGCAAGAATGGTGTCGCAAGGTGCAATCTTTGCACCAGGGAGTTTGCACCAGGATTACTGGTCTAACATTGATATTTAATGATTCCATGAGGTTGTGAGAATTTTCCCGGTTGGCACGGTCTGTGGATTACTTAAGGCTTGCGCGCATTAACCGAAAACACACCAACACGGAGGATTCATCATGAAAAAGCAACTCGTTAAAGTTGTTGTTCTGGCCGCGGCCTGTACTCTCGCCCTGGGCGGCTACGCTTTCGCCGGCAAGGGCGCCGGGGCCGGCGGTGGCGGCGGCAAGGGCTTGCAGACCCGCACTGCGACCTCTACGAAAATCCAGACCCAGAGCAAACTTCAGACCCAGTCCCGGCAGAAATTGCATGTCAACACCGGCGACGGTCTGACCACTCCCGCCGGCAGCGCCCAGGGCAGCCAGCGCAAGCTCGGACTCGCCGACGGCTCGGAACTGGCCCCCCGCCCCCAGGATGGTACCGGTTTCGGTAGCCCCGCCACGCGGACGGTGGAATAACTTCTGATTCCAGGGGGGTCGGAGTCCGGTGGTCGGATTCCGGCCCCCACGGGAAAAAGATTC